>JANNMP010000765.1:0-8763 GCA_031398015.1 Burkholderiaceae bacterium | reverse complement strand
GCGGGCTTGGACTTCGACATAATCCTTGGTTTCCCTTGCGTGGTGGGTCGATGTCAGTTTACAGCATGACCGGGTTTGCCCACGCCACGCACAGCGCGGCGGGCAGCACCACAGACCCGGGGGCGCACAGCGCCGCCAACAGCGCCAGCGGCGCTTCAATCACCGTGGAAGTGCGCTCTGTCAACAGCCGCTTCCTCGACCTGGCCCTGCGCCTGCCCGATGAACTGCGTGGGCTCGAGCCAGCGCTGCGCGAGCTGGTGGGCGCTGCCTGCAAGCGCGGCAAGATCGAGCTGCGCGCCGCGCCACAGCGAGACGCCGACACCGCCTGGCCGCAACCCCAGCCCGAGCAGCTGAACCGCCTGATGCGGCTGGAGTCCAGCGTCACCAATTGGTTGCCGAACGCCCGCGCCTTGTCAGTCAACGAAGCCCTGGCCTGGTGCCGCCAGGGCGGCGTTGCCGAGCAACGTCTGGACGAGGCCACGCTGGCCGCCGCCCGCGACGCCATCAACGGCTTGCGTGAGGCAAGGGCACGCGAAGGCGCGCGCCTGGTGGCGATCCTCAGCGAACGCATTGCCCGGCTGCGTGAGTTGGCAGCCCAGGCCGCGCCGCTGGTGCCGGCAGTGGTGCGGCGCCAGCAGCAGCGCTTTCTGGAGCGCTGGAACGAGGCCCTCGAGAACGCCGGTGCCGCCGGCAGCGTGACTGGCGAGGCCTTGCGCGACCGCGCGCTCAACGAGGCCGCAGCCTATGCGCTGCGCATCGACGTGGCCGAAGAACTGGCCCGCCTGGGCGCGCACCTGGACGAAATCAGCCGCCTGCTGCAAGCCGGCGGTGAGCTGGGCAAACGGCTGGACTTCCTGATCCAGGAACTGCACCGCGAGGCCAACACCCTGGGCAGCAAGTCATCGGCACTGGAGCTGACCAATGTGTCGGTGGAGATGAAGGTGGCGATCGAGCAGATGCGTGAGCAGGTGCAGAACATAGAGTGATGTTTCGTGGCATCTCTTGCCACCCCAAATCACCCGGTAAGTCGTTGATTTCGCAATGGAAGTTGATCTCATGAGGTAGCAGGCCGTCCCAGCGAAGCGCACGCTTTGTGTGGGGGAAATCGTGGGGGAAATCTGGTTTCCCCCCGATTCGGGCAACCGCCCGATTTTTTCCCGCACAGACTCCTCTGGAGGCCGCGCCATGACTGGGTTTGAGACAAACGCTGCCGACAAAAATCTGAGGGCTTGGCTCAGCTCGGGCCCGCTGGCCCGGGAAGTGGGTGACGGTCTGACCTTTGTCGCCACCGCCGCCAGCGCGCGCAAGGGGAAAGCGTCGTGCGTGCTGCGGTACCGATTCGGCCGGCGCGAGTAGGAATAGACGCTCGGCCGCTACCCCGACATCTCACTCAGGGACGCCAGGGAGCTGGCCCGCAAGGATCAGGCACTGCTCCAGCGTGGAAATCAGGAACTTCGCGGCCGTGATGGGCACCTCGCCGCTGGCGCGGCCCACCATCCAGACTCTCAGCGTCTTCCATAGGTCTGGGCTGAGATTGAAGGTTGATCCGCTCATCCTTGGTCGCCCACGTCTTCGTTCTTCGACCTATCGCAGCAAAGTCAAGCTCGCCCCGCGACGACGCGCACGCCAATCATGTCAGCCAGGCTCAGCAGGTCCATGTACGCGGGCCCATCATCGAGCAAGGCCCGCGAAGCCACCAGCTGCGTCAACACGCCCGCCCCAATGCGGTCGCCGAAAAGCATCACCGCCATGGCGCTGTCGTCCTGCCGCGATGTCCAGCACAGGCCCTGGATGTGAGCATGCTGCGCGTGCATGGCAGCAGCCCACTGGCGGGTCTGGCCGCATGTGTCCTTCTCGGTGTCGATCAACTGCTTGCGTTCGACGCCCAGCTTGCGCAGCGGCACATTGCGCAGATCGGCCAGCGTCAATGCTGCCGTGGGGGCCAGCACCGAGTGCAGTTGCCCTTCGAGCTTGTGCTTGGCGAAGGTCTTCAACCCCGGTGCGAACGGCACGTCGTGGAAGACGGCTTCCATGGCTCCGCAATTGAAGCTGGTGCCGCCATAAATCGTCGGGATGGGCTTTCCCGCAACGTTGACGATGGGGCTGAACCTGGCGTTGCCCTTGATGCCCGGGTTGAACGCTTCTGCCCCATCAACGTCGAGGTGAACGCGGTGCAGCGCAGCGCCGGCCTTCCAGGTGGCTGGGGTGATGTGCAGGACCGCTGGCGGGTCCGGCACGGTGCTGGCCGACACGGCCTTCGGCTTGGACGCGCTGGCGCGCCGCGGACGGCTTGCGCCGGCCGGGTCAGCCATGGGCGATTTCGGCCATGTCGTCGGCTGCCGCCGCCAGCACACGGTCAGGCGACTTGAGCAGCATGTCCTGGGGTCGCTTGCCGCCCAGGAAGCTGTTGGCCGAGGCGAACCAGTACGCCAGACCCCAGCCATCCTTCGCATCCCCGAAGACCGCCAGGACAGGCGCCAGCGCCTTCAGGGGCCTGTAGCCTGCCTCGGCGTTGAGCCCGTAGGCCGGAAAGTAATCGAGCCCCTGGTGACGGATGGCAAAGATCTGCCCTTCCTTCTTCCACTTGTTCGGCTGCGCGCTGAGGTTCGAGGTGCTGAAGCCCGCCAGCTCGGCCACCTGCGCCGCCGTGAGCCAGTCGCCCGACGCCAGCACGTCGCTGCGCGCGTGCGCTGTCATGCGTGCCTCCACCATCATGTGTGCCGGCATGGGCACAGTCGGCACCAGTGCATCGACGATCTTGTCCAGCGTCTCGCGCTGGCGCCGCTTGATCAAGCCCGCCACCATCGGCGCCAGGCTGCCCAGCGCGTCGGCGATCGCGCGCACGGTGCGTTCGCTTTCATGGGCGAAGGTCAGGGCGATGGCGCGCTCGGCGCCGGAATGCCGCAGCTGCTCGCCGATCTCCCCAGGCGTGCCGGCCAGCGTTGCCACGCCCGACGGCGTCACCCGCCCTTCGTTGACTTCACGCATCACAGCTCCCGAAGCGATGACGGATATTATCACGATTGAACGATCACCTTCATCATCACATCTGGGCTGACAGGGGCACGCTGCCCGTGGGCCATGCTGCCGCGACGCACTTCGCCGGTGTGCCGCTGGGCGTGTTGCGCCATCGCGAACTGATGCAGGATTCAGTTGTTGCAGATTTTGCAAGCACTGCCGCCGACGGCAAGACCTACCAGGTCACCCACTACAACCGAGCATCGATCAAATTGCGCTGCTGACGGGCAATCCCGATGCGACGGACCCAGCATCAAAGAAGGCTGGACAGGCGCTCTGACAAACCCCTGCGTTCGACAGCGCACAGACGTGACAGGTGCATCGGACGCAACCTGGCTGCCCATTGCAGTCTTGATTCGCACTGTCGCGAATCCGCTTTCAGCAAAGCCAAAGGAACCGCGATGCAAGCCCTTGTCTACAACGGCCCCGGCCGGAAAGCGCTGGAAGATCGGCCCAAGCCCGTGACCGTGGCGCCGACCGATGTGATCGTCAGGATCACCAGGACCACCATCTGCGGCACCGACCTGCACATCCTGAAGGGGGACGTGGCGACCTGCGCCCCGGGCACGATCCTGGGCCATGAGGGTGTGGGCGTCATCGACGCCATCGGTGCCGGCATCACCGCCTTCAAACCAGGTGACCGCGTCCTGATCTCCTGCATCAGCGCCTGCGGCCGTTGTGAATACTGCCGCAAGGGCATGTACTCCCACTGCACCACAGGCGGCTGGATCCTGGGCAACCGAATCGATGGCACGCAGGCCGAGTACGTGCGAATCCCGCACGCCGATACCAGCCTCTACCCGATCCCGGAAGGCGCCGACGAAGAAGCCCTGGTGATGCTCAGCGACATCCTGCCCACCGGCTTCGAGTGCGGCGTGTTGAACGGCAAG
Organism: Burkholderiaceae bacterium; assembly: GCA_031398015.1. Taxonomy (GTDB): domain Bacteria; phylum Pseudomonadota; class Gammaproteobacteria; order Burkholderiales; family Burkholderiaceae_C; genus Pseudaquabacterium. The sequence goes on along the minus strand of JANNMP010000765.1, from coordinate 4,855 downwards.
GTCGAGGTGGGCGGCAGCGTCGCCATCGTCGGCTCGGGGCCGATCGGGTTGGCTGCGTTGCTGACGGCGCAGTTCCATTCACCGTCGCAGATCATCATGATCGACATCGACGACAACCGTCTGGCCGTCAGCCTGCGCTTCGGCGCCACGGCCACGGTCAACAGTGCTGACACCAAAAACGGCAGTGCCATCGAGCAGGTGATGAAACTCACCGGCGGCCGCGGTGTGGATACCGCCATCGAAGCGGTGGGCATCCCGGCGACCTTCGAGCTGTGCCAGGACATCGTCGCCCCCGGCGGCACGATCGCCAACGTCGGCGTGCACGGCGTCAAGGTCGACCTGCACCTGGAGCGCCTGTGGTCGCACAACGTGACGATCACCACGCGCCTGGTCGACACAGTCTCGATTCCGATGTTGCTCAAGACCTTGCAGTCCGGCCGCGTTGACGCAAAGCAGTTGATCACGCACCGCTTCAAGCTGGGCAACATCCTGCACGCCTATGACACCTTCGGCAAAGCTGCCGACACAAAGGCGCTCAAGGTCATCATCGAGGCTTGAGCGAACCGCCATGGTCGTCGCCGCCGCCATCACTGACACGCCTGCGGCAGCCACTGCTCGGCCTGGCCGAAACTGGGTCAAGCAGCTGGGACTGATCCTGGCGATTGCGGGGCTCGTGCTCGTTGTCTGGATGCCCACGCCGCAGGGCCTGCCGCTGGCGGGCCAGGTGATGCTCGGCATCCTGGCCTTTGCCGTGATCAGCTGGATGACCGAGGCGCTGGACTATGCCGTCAGTACGGTCGTCATCGGCACGCTAATGATCTTCATGCTGGCCTACGTGCCAGACGCAGCCAGGCCGACGGGCGCCGACATGGGCACTTCGGCTGCGCTGGCGTTGGCGCTGTCAGGCTTCTCCAACAGCGCGGTCGCGCTGGTGGCAGCGGCCTGCTTCATCGCCGCGGCGATGACGGCCACCGGGCTGGACCGGCGTATCGCGCTGGTGGTGCTGTCCAAGGTCGATGGCCGCACCAACCACATCGTGATCGGCGCCATGGCGGTGGGTTTCCTGCTGTCCTTCATCGTGCCCAGCACCACGGCGCGAGTGGCCTGCCTGGTGCCCATCATGATGGGCTTCATCCTGGCTTTCTAGGTCGACAAGCGCAGCCGCTTCGCAGGGTTGCTGGTCATCACGGCGGCACAGACGGCCAGCGTCTGGAACGTCGGCATCAAGACCGCAGCGGCCCAGAACATGGTGGCGATCGGCTTCATCGAGAAGCAGTTTCAGACCAGCATCACCTGGGTCGAGTGGTTCATCGCGGGCGCGCCGTTCTCGGCGCTGCTGAGCGTGGCGGTGTACTTCATCATGACCCGCAGGATGAAGCCCGAAATGGCCGAGATCGCGGGCGGCCGCGCGACCATCCGGCAGCAGCTCGGTGCCGTCGGCCCGATGACGGTCCGGGAGTGCAAGCTGCTCGTCATCGTGCTGGCGCTGCTGGGTTTCTGGGCCACCGAGAAGGTGCTGCACAGCTTGGACACCTCGTCCACCACCATCGCGGCCATTGCGCTGATGCTGCTGCCGCGCCTGGGCGTGATGGACTGGAAGCAATCGCAGCGCGGTTTTCCCTGGGGCACCGTGGTGTTGTTCGCGGTCGGCATCAGTGTGGGCACGGCACTGCTGCGCACCAATGCCGCCGGGTGGCTGGCCAACCTGATCGTGCAGAACCTGGGTTTGCAGAACGCCAGTGCGTTCGCCATCCTGATGCTGCTGTCGCTCTTCCTGATCGTCATCCACCTCGGCTTCGCCAGCGCAACGGCACTGGCCTCCACCATGATTCCGATCATCATCAGCGTGCTGCTGGCCGTACAGACACCCGGCATCAACGTGGTCGGCATGACCATGTTTCTGCAGTTCGTTGTCAGCTTCGGCTTCATCCTGCCGGTGAACGCTCCACAGAACATGATCGCCTACGGCACCGACACCTTCGAAGCGCGGGACTTCATCCGCACCGGAATCGCCATTACCGCCGCCGCCAGCGTGCTGCTGGTGGTCTTTGCGCTGACCTACTGGCACTGGATGGGCTACATGAGCCAGGTTCGTTGATGACGCGCGCGACGGCTGAAGGCGCACTCGCGGATCCCGTCTGCGGCATGGCCGTGACGTCTCAATCGCCGCATCGCCTTGAGCACGTTGGGCAGCCCTACTACTTCTGTAGTGCCGGCTGCAAGATGAAGTTCGCCGCCGATCCAGCGGCCTATCTCCGCCCGGAGCCGGTCCCTGCAGCTGCCACACCCGCGCCCGCCACCGTACCAGCAGCCAGCGCAGGCGCCAGCTACACCTGCCCCATGCACCCTGAGATCACCCAGGATCGCCCCGGCGCATGCCCGAAGTGCGACATGGCCCTTGAGCCGGTGCTGCCCGCACTGGACGACGGCGACAACCCGGAACTGGTCGACTTCCGCCGGCGCTTCTGGTGGACCTTGCCGCTGACGGCAGCCGTGTTCGTCCTGGCCATGTTCGGCCACCGCCTGGACTGGTTCGCAATGGCCACCCAGAGCTGGATCGAGCTCGTGCTCAGCCTGCCCGTGGTGCTGTGGGCCGGCTGGCCTTTCTTCGTGCGTGGCGCGCAATCGATCATCAACCGCAGCCCGAACATGTGGACGCTGATCGGCCTGGGCACCGGCGCTGCGTTCATCTACAGCGTCGTCGCCACCGTGGCGCCGCAGGCCTTCCCCGCCGCCTTCGTCTCGATGGGTCGGGTGGCGGTGTACTTCGAGGCGGCCGTGGTGATCATTTCATTGACGCTGTTCGGGCAGATGCTCGAACTCAAAGCGCGCTCGCAGACCTCGGCTGCGATCAAGTCATTGCTCGGCCTCGCACCCAAGACGGCGCGGCGCATCGAGCCCGACGGCAGCGAGGCGGACATACCGCGTGCCCACGTGCATGTCGGCGACCGGCTGCGCGTGCGCCCTGGCGAGAAGTTGCCGGTCGATGGTGTCGTGGTCGTTGGCAGCAGCGCGCTCGACGAGTCGATGCTGACCGGCGAGCCCATGCCTGTCAGCAAGCATGCCGGCGACAAGCTGATCGGAGCGACCCTCAACACCAGCGGCGCGCTGGTGATGCGGTCCGAGCATGTCGGGTCGGCCACCGTGCTGTCGCAGATCGTGCAGATGGTGGCCATGGCCCAGCGCTCGCGGGCGCCGATGCAGCGTTTGGCCGACACGGTGGCCGGCTACTTCGTGGTCGGGGTGGTCGGCATCGCGCTGCTCGCCTTCTTCGGCTGGGGGCTGTTCGGCCCGCAGTCGGCCACCGTATCGAGCTGGGTCTATGGCTTGGTCAATGCGGTGTCGGTGCTGATCATCGCCTGCCCCTGCGCGCTGGGCTTGGCGACCCCCACGTCGATCATGGTGGCCAGCGGTCGCGGTGCGACGCATGGTGTGCTGTTCCGCGACGCGGCAGCCATCGAGAACTTGTGCAAGGTGGACACCTTGATCGTCGACAAGACCGGCACGCTGACCGAAGGCCGACCGCGCTTCGAGCGCGCGATGGCTGCCACTGCGGCCGCACCCGGGTTCACCGACGACGAGGTGCTGCGCCTGGCCGCCAGCCTGGACCAGGGCAGCGAACACCCGCTGGCCATGGCACTGGTGGCCGCGGCGCGAGACAAGGGTTTGGTGCTGGAAAAGGCCGAGCAGTTCGACTCCGCCTCAGGCATCGGCGTGCGCGGCACGGTCTCCGGCCAAGCGCTGGCGCTGGGCAACCTGGCGCTGATGCAGCAACTGGCGGTCGACGTCTCTGCCTTGGCCGAGCAGGCCGAGGTGCTGCGCCAGCAAGGCGCCAGCGTGATGCATCTGGCGGCGGGCGGGCGACTGGCCGGCCTGCTGGCAGTGTCCGACCCGGTCAAGGCGACGACTGCCGATGCGCTGGCCACCTTGCGCAAGGCGGGGCTGCGTGTCGTGATGGCCACCGGCGACGGGTTGAGCACCGCGCGTGCAGTGGCCCAGCGACTGGGCATCGACGAAGTGCACGGCGAGGTCACGCCAGCAGACAAGCTGAAACTCGTCGAAACGCTGCAGGCCGAAGGCCGCATCGTCGCGATGGCCGGCGACGGCATCAACGACGCACCGGCGCTGGCACGCGCCGACGTCGGCATCGCGATGGGAACCGGCACCGACGTGGCCATGAACAGTGCGCAGATCACCTTGGTCAAGGGCGACCTGCGCGGCATCGCCACCGCACGGGCGCTGTCGCTGGCCACCGTGGCCAACATGAAGCAGAACCTGGCCTTTGCCTTCGTCTACAACGCGCTGGGCGTCCCCGTCGCCGCCGGGGTTCTGTATCCCTTCACCGGTTGGTTGCTGTCACCGATGATCGCCGCGCTGGCGATGAGCCTGAGCTCAGTCTCTGTGATCAGCAATGCCCTGCGCCTGCGCGGCGCGGTCATTCGGCAGGACTGAGGCGACATGCGCGACCTCGGTTGCCACCGATACCGGAAGCGGACTGGGTGTGTCCACGCAGGTGTTGAGCAGGTCCAAGGCCGCGCCCGGATCTTCTTCACCCAAGACAGAATGGTTAGCCCTGTCGCCGGCCGTGCGATCAGGTTGCACGCCGTACCATCATCTCCTTGATCTTGCCGATGGCTGCCGCGGGCAGCAGGTTCTTCGGGCACACGTCCACGCAGTTCAGGATGCTGCGGCAGCGGAACACGCGGTAGGGGTCTTCAAGCTTGTCCAGGCGTTCTGCCGTGCCTGTGTCGCGGCTGTCCACATCACGGCGAGCCCCCCTGAACGGTTTTCGGTGGTGCTGCAATCGGAATTGGATCGGTGGTTCGCCGTTGTGAAACGCGCTGGCGTTAAGGCG
>JANNMP010000682.1:0-2240 GCA_031398015.1 Burkholderiaceae bacterium | reverse complement strand
GAAGACCGCGAAATGCTGCGGCAGCGGCAAGACAGCGCCAACAACACCGCGCTGCTGGCGGCACTGGCGCCCTGGGCTGACCGCCGTGCCCACTTCAGCAGCACCCTGGTGGCGGTGCGCCATGCCGCCGACCCAGAGCCGCTGGTGGCCGTGGGCTGCTGGGCGGGCGAGATCTTGAGCGCAGCGCGTGGCAGCTGCGGCTTTGGCTACGACCCGTTGATGCTCATCCCGGCGCTCGGCGCCACGGTGGCTGAGCTGCCAGCCGAGCTGAAGAACCAGCACAGCCACCGCGCCAAGGCCGCGGCGCAGCTTCGCCAGCTTCTGGCTGAGGCATGGCACCTGATGCCATGACCACAAGCACCGATCTGGTCAGCCGCTACTTGCGCCCAGGCACGCTGATGCTGGGCGAGCCACCACCGTTGTCGCTGTACGTTCACCTGCCGTGGTGCATCGCCAAATGCCCGTATTGCGACTTCAACAGCCATGCGATGGCCCCCAAGGCGCCTGTGGCGCCGCCCCCCCGAGGGGGAGCGCCCGGCTTGGGGCGGCCCGGCGCCGGGCTGCCGGCAAGCGGCCTGCCCGAGCAGCGCTACCTGGACGCGCTGCTGACCGACCTGGAAGCCGCGCTGCCACAGGTCTGGGGCCGCGCTGTGCACAGCATCTTCATCGGCGGCGGCACGCCCAGCCTGTTCTCGCCCGACGGCATCGCGCGGTTGCTGGCCGACATCCGCGCCCGGCTGCCGCTGCTGCCGGGCTGCGAGATCACGCTGGAGGCCAACCCCGGCAGCTTCGAGCGCGAGCGCTTCAAAGCCTTTCGTGCTGCTGGCGTCACCCGGTTGAGCGTGGGTGTGCAGAGCTTTGACGACGCGATGCTGGCCAAGCTGGGCCGGGTGCATGACGGCGCCCAGGCCCGCGCCGCGCTCACTGAAGCCGCCGCCTGCTTCGACACCTTCAACCTCGACCTGATGTATGCGCTGCCCGGGCAGACCCTGGCGCAGTTGCAGGCTGACCTGGAGACGGCGCTGGCGTTCAAGCCGCCGCACCTGTCGATCTACCATCTGACGGTGGAGCCGAACACGGTGTTTGCGCTGGCGCCGCCACCCGGCCTGCCCGATGACGACCTGGCCAGCGACATGCTGGACCTGATCACCAGCCGCACGGCGGCCGCCGATCTCAAGCGTTATGAAGTCTCGGCCTTTGCCCGGCCCGGCCACCGCTGCCAGCACAACCTGAACTACTGGATGTTCGGTGACTACCTGGGCATCGGCGCCGGCGCCCACGGCAAGCTCAGCTACCCGCACCGGGTGGTGCGCCAGGTGCGCTGGCGCGAGCCCAACCGCTACATGGCCCAGGCGCTGGCCGGCCAGGCGATGAGCAATGACGACGAGGTGCCGCGCGCGCAGTTGCCGTTTGAATTCATGCTCAATGCGCTGCGCTTGCAAACCGGTTTTGCGCTGGCCGATTTCAGCGCCCGCACCGGCCTGCCGCTGTCGGCCATTGCCCAGCCGCTGGCGCTGGCCGAGGCGCGTGGCCTCATCGCGCGCGACGCCGCACGCGTCTGGCCGACGGCGCTGGGCTTTGATTTTTTGTCCGATCTTCAGCAGCTGTTTCTGCCCGGCTGACGGCACTGGCCGACAGGGCAGCTCAGCGCGCAGCCAGGCCGGCAAGGCCAGTGCCGGTGGCCAGCCCTTGCGCGCTGGCCTGCACCAGCGGCACTGGGCCCTCCAGCCGCTGCGCCACCGCCGGCGGCGTGTCAGATGCGGTGCAGCGCCGCGCCCACCGTGGCCCGCAGCCGCTCGACCAGTGCCGGCGCAATGCGCTGCAACGGCAGTACCGCATGGGCCGCGCCCTGGGCAATGGCCTCGCGTGGCATGCCGAAGACGACGCAGCTGGCCTCGTCCTGGCAGATGTTCCAGCTGCCGGCGTCGCGCATGGCGCGCATACCCACGGCGCCGTCAGCGCCCATGCCGGTGAGCATCACACCCAGCGCATTGGCGCCCGCCACACGGGCCGCTGACTGGAACAGCACCTCCACACTCGGCTTGTGGCGGTTGACCGGCTCGCCGTCGCGCACACGTGCCAGGACACTGGCGCCCGCACGTTCGACGCTGAGGTGCAGGCCGCCAGGCGCAATGTAGGCATGGCCGGGCAAGATGCGCTCACCGTCAACCGCCTCTTTGACCCGCAGCTGGCACAGCGCATCCAGCCGCTCGGCATAACGCTTGGTGAAGCCGGGCGGC
>JANNMP010000666.1:0-5043 GCA_031398015.1 Burkholderiaceae bacterium | reverse complement strand
GGCGAGCTGGCAGCCGAGGCGCGCGGGCTGGTCGAGGAGGGCGGCTTCGGCGCGATCAAGATGCGTTTCGGCCGCACCACGCTGGCGGCCGATCTGGAGGCGGTGCGCATCGTGCGTGAGGCGATCGGCCCCGATGTGCGGCTGATGTCGGACTTCAACCAGGGCCTCGACCGCGGCGAGGCGCTGCTGCGCCTGCACGCGCTCGACGACCAGGGGCTGCAATGGTTCGAGGAGCCGATCCAGTTCGACGACCTCGAAGGCTCGGCGCAGCTCGCGCGCGAGCTGAAGACGCCGATCCAGATCGGCGAGAACATTTACGGCCCGCGCGGCTTCTGGCGCGCGGTGCAGGCGCAAGCCGCCGACCTCTACATGCCGGACCTGATGCGCATCGGCGGCGTCACCGGCTGGCTGCGTTGCGCGGCGATCGCCGGCGCGGCAGGGCTGCCGCTGTCGAGCCACCTCTACCCGGAGGTCAGCGCGCACCTGCTGCGCGTGACCGACACCGCCGACTGGCTCGAGTGGCGCGACTGGGCGCATCCGTTCCTCGCGGCGCCGTTCGAGGTGAAGGACGGCATGGTGACCGTGCCCGACCGGCCGGGCAACGGGATCGAGTGGGACGAGGCGGCGGTGAAGCGGCTGCAGGAGGCGTGACGAACGCCAACGACGAGGTCCCTGGGCTGCGCTGCGCCATATGGTCCGTGCCGGGTGCGGCGCTGACTTCTTAGAGTGGTGGAAAAGCAGGCTTGTGTGACAAGCGTGCCTTGCTGCGGCTCCCCAAGGGCGAGATCGGCGATGTCCGCTTTATGGCCAGCATTTCGATCCGCTGACCGACGGGAATGGATCGAAGCTGGACAGCCGATCCGCCGAAGCCGCTGCCTGGAAGTTGTCATCCAAGTCGATGATGCCGGTCAGGCGACGTTCGATGACGACGGTCCCGGCCGCAAGCGGCGATTGGCGAAGGTCTGCGGCTGGGTGCCCGGGTACGGCTCGGTGCCGTAGGCCAAGGTCGTGAGCCCGCCATGCGATTGATCGATCACCACATTGCGCGACACATCGGCCCACGGCTGCAGGGCCACCCAGTCCAGCGCGCGGCGCACCGAGCGCGCCTGCTGCACGCCGTTGCTGTGCACATTGCAGCCGCCGGCAATTTCGGCACCACCGGATTTGCTGAAACCCTGGCGCATTGGCACCGCCACCGCGTAGCCGCGCCGCACGAATTCGCGCGCGGCCAGCAGCGGTCGGTAACGCGGCTGCAGCTTCGCATTGCCGCTGGCGCGGCCGTGGTTGATCACCACCACCGGGAAAGGGCCATCGCCTTCGGGCTTGAACACGGTGACTTCGAGCTCCGGCTCGGTGAAGCCGCCGGAGGGAATCATCGAGATCTGCTCGCAGAGCGCAGCGTCGAGCTCCTGCGCATGCACACACGGCAGGCAGGCCGCGAGCAAGAGCCAGGTGACGATCCAGGCACGGGTCATGCCTTGCGCGCCTCGGCCATGATCAGGAACAGCAGATCCAGTTCGGCGCATTCATGGTCCAGCGCGGTGATCGCCGCGTTGATCTGGCCGCGGTGGTGGGTGCCGTGGTTGAACACATGGGCGAGCGTGGGCGCGAACGGCAGCGATCGCTGCACGCCCTCGGTGGACACGTAGTCGAGGCGACCCTCGAAGCGTTGGGCCGGCCACGCCGCGATCAACGGCACCCAGGCCTCGCTCGCCTCGAACAAGCGCTCGCGCAATCGCGCGCGGTTGGTCTCGACCTCGGCATTGAGCTTCAGGCTGGGCGAGCGGCCCTCGGCGAAACGCACACGCCACAGCTGGTGCTCTGCGACCAGCAAGTGGTTGAGCGTGCCGTGCACGCTCTTGAAGAACAACCCCGTGTCGCGCCGGTATTCGTCATCCGTCAGCGCGTCGACATGTTGGTAGAGCTTTCGCGTGGCCCACGCGCCGTAGCGCGCGAGCAAGCCGAAGTGCGCGTGTGCATCCATCGCCGGTGCTCCTCTTCGATACCCGTTCAATACTGCATGGCGGCTTCGTCGAGCATCACCTCGGTGGCGCCGCTGCCGATGGCCAGGATACGCGCGTCGCGCCGCAGCATCCGGCTCGAAGGCGTGGCCTATGTGCGCGTCGCGGGCAAGGAGACGGTGTCGACCTTGTCGCTGGCCTACCGCGAGGCCGCTGGCGCCATACCGCTGCTGAGGTCGATGCTGACTCCGGCTGCGTGAAAGTGATGCCGCCGCGCGAGCATGAGTCAGGACTGAACCGCGCCCCTGGTGATGCCATCGGTGAAGTTCATCCGGTCGACTGTCAGATGGCCACTTTGCGGCGTCCAGATTCACCGGCTCTACGGCAGCAACGGGTCGCAAGCTGCGCGCCAGCATCAGCACTCCAGCGCCCTGAACCCGTCGTCCGAGTGGCCCAGCTCAGGCGCCTTCACTTGCCGTCATGTGTTGGCAGGCAACGCGGAGACTCAAGGGGGCTGGTGGAGCCGTTTGCGCCCTGACCTCCAGGTTCTGCGTGGCCGGGAAAGTCATCCGCTGGTACTGCGCCATCATTGGCGTGTGGGGCATCGGCGTGTCGGCCAACATCGGCGTGTTGGCGATCAGCCTGCCGGGCTCGGGCAGCGGCGCTGTTGGCGGTGGTGCTGCTGGCATCGGGGCGGACCGTCGTTCTGGCGGTTCGGGCTGTTGGCGATCTTAGGCCAGCCTGTTTGCCGGCCAATGTGCACCGGGCCGGCTGTTGCGCCAATGGCGTGGTTGCGCAGCCCCAAAGAAAAAGGGCAGGCGCCGAAGCGTCTGCCCTTGCTGAAGCAAGCCTGGAGAATTACTTCTTGGCTTCTTCCTTCTTCATTTCCTTCTTCTCGGCCTTGTCGGCCTTCTTGGCGCCGCTGGCGGCGGCTGCCGGGGCGCTGGCGGCCTTGTCCTTCATCGGGGCGCCGCCGGCATGGGAGCCAGCCTGGGCGCTGAAGGCGAAGGCGGTGAGGATCAGGGCGCTGAGGAGCTTGGTCATGGTGTTCAGTCTCTTGGGGGATGGATGAAACCGGCAGTTGTTGTGGCCTGCCGGGCGGGCGTGGGGGCTGTCAAATGCAGGCGCAGCCCTGCGCACACCCACCGCACAACGCCGCTGACCGTGAATGGTTGACACAGCGGCCGCTAACATGCGCGCCGTGTCCGGCCGCCCATCTGCATTTGTGCTGTCTGTTCTGGCGCTGCTGTGTGGGCCAGCGCCGGCCGCGCCGTTTGTGCCCAGTGATGACAGCCAGGTGCTGGCCACCGTGCCGGCGCGCCGCACTGACCCGGCTGCGCGCGCCTTGTCGGCCCTGCGCCAGGCCTGGCAGCGCGCACCGCTGGATGTGCAAGCCGCCGTGCGTTATGCCCGCCAGTGCCTGGACACCGTGGCCGCCGATGGTGACCCGCGCCATGTCGGCCATGCCCAGGCCGCGCTCAGGCCCTGGTTCAGCCTGGCCGAGCCGCCGCTGGCGGTGCGGGTGCAGCGGGCACGCATCCTGCAGTTCGACCACCAGTTTGCGCCGGCACTGGCTGACCTGGATGCCGTGTTGCGCCAACAGCCCACGCTGGGCGAGGCCTGGTCGTGGCGCACCGCCATCCTGCTGGTGCAGGCCGACTATGCCGAGGCGCGCCGCAGTTGTGAGCAGTCAGCGCCGCTGGCCACACCGCTGATCGCGGTGGCCTGCCGGGCGCAGGTTGATTCAGTCACCGGCGCGGCCACGGCGGCGTCGGCCGCGCTGCGCGCAGCGCTGGCCCAACACCGCGATGACAGCCCCCAGGCACGGCTGTGGGCGCTGACCCGGCTGGCCGAGGCCGACGAGCGGCGCGGCGCCTTCGACAGCGCCGAAGCCGCATTCCGCGAGGCCGTGGCGCTGGGCCTGCCCGATGTCTACTTGCTGGCCGCGTATGCCGACTTTCTGCTCGACCGCGGCCGCGCGGCCGAGGTGCTGGCGCTGCTGCGTGGGCACGACAACGCCGACGTGTTGCTGCTGCGCCTGGCGCTGGCCGCCAAGGCCAGCGGCGATGCATCGGCCAGCCGCCACGCGGCAACGCTGGCGGCACGTTTTGACGCCGCGCGCCAACGCGGCGATGCAAGCCACCAGAAAGAGGAATCACGCTTCGTGCTGGCAGTGCAGGGCGACGCGCAGCGCGCTCTGCTGCTGGCGCAGCAGAACTTTGCCGTGCAGAGTGAGCCAGCCGATGCCCGCATCCTGCTGGAAGCCGCACTCGCGGCGCGCAACCCGGCGGCTGCCCGGCCGGCGCTGGACTGGCTGGCCGCATCGGGCATCCAGAGCGTGGCCTTGCAGCCACTGGCTGCCGCTTTGGCGGGCCCACGTTGAGCGCGCTGCGCCGCCTTGCCCGGGCCGGGCTGCTGGTGCTTCTGGTGCTGCTGGCCTGGCTGGGCGCGGCTGCCGTGGCGCTGGCCCACAAGCCGTCTGACAGCTACCTGGTGCTGGCGGTCAGCGGCACCGCAATCACCGGCCACTGGGACATCCACCTGCGAGACCTGGACCTGGCCATCAGCCTGGACGCCGACGGCGACGGCAACATCACCTGGGGTGAGCTGCGCGCACGCCATGCCGACATCGCCCGCCTGGCCAGCAGCCACCTGCAAGTGCGTGCCGACGGCCAAGCCTGCACGCTGGCCATTGGCGCCCAGCAGGTCGACAGCCACACCGACGGCGCCTACAGCGTGCTGCCGCTGCGCATCGATTGCCCGCAACTGCCGCTGGTGCTGGACATCGGCTACACGCTGTTTGCCGACATCGACCCGCAGCACCGCGGCCTGCTGCAACTGGCGGCCAACGGCGCCACCCGCAGCGCCATCCTGGGGCCGCAGGCGCCGCAGCAGGCCTTTGCACTGGCCCAGGTCAACCGCTGGCGCCAGTTCACTGACTTTGCCGCCGATGGGGTCTGGCACATCTGGATCGGCTTCGACCACATCCTGTTCCTGCTGTCGCTGCTGTTGCCGGCGGTCGGCGCCTGGGCGTTGATTGGCCAGGGCAGGGGCCAGGGCAGGGGCCAAGCTGTCGGGCCGC
>JANNMP010000629.1:0-8844 GCA_031398015.1 Burkholderiaceae bacterium | reverse complement strand
CCTGGCGCAAGTGCTGGCTGCCAATGGCCAGCGCCGGGTGGCGCTGATCGACATGAACCTGCAGTTTGGTGATGCGTTGCTGTTCGTCAGCAGTGCGCAGCCCAGCAGCAACGTGGCCGACGTGGCGCGCAACATCAACCGGCTTGACCGCGACCTGCTGCTGTCGGCGATGGTGCCAGTCTCGCCCGGCCTGTTCGTGCTGGCCGCGCCCGACGACCCGGCCCTGGCCGGTGATGTGTCGCCGCACCATGTGCAGGCCATCGTGGCGCTGGCCCGCACCATGTTCGACATCGTCGTCATCGACAGCGGCCGCTCGCTGAGCGCGGTGACATTGCAGGCACTCGACCTGGCCGACCAGGTGTATGCGGTGCTGCAGCTCACGCTGCCCTTCATCCGCGACGGCAAGCGCCTGAACGAGGTGTTCCGCTCGCTGGGCTACCCGGCGGCCAAGATCCACTGGGTGGTCAACCGCTGGGAGAAGAACAGCCAGATCACGCTGGACGACCTGAAGAAGACGCTGAACATCAGCGAAGTGATCACCCTGCCCAACCAGTACGAGGTGGTGGCCACCTCCGTCAACCAGGGTGTGCCAGTGGCCACGGTGGCGCCCACCAGCGCCATCACCAAGGCCCTGCGTGACTGGGCCCAGCGCATTGCGCCGCTGGCCGACAAGCCCAAGGGCCGCTGGCTGTCGGGGCTGTTCCGCAGCGGCCCGCCACCGGCAGCGGGCGCTTGACGTGCACAGGGATCGAACATGAGTTTGCGTGAGCGCCTGGGTGCCGGTGGCAAGGGCTTTGCCGGTGGCCCCGATGTGCCCGACACCCCCGCCCAGACCACCCGCGCCTACCAGGCGGTGAAGTCGCAGATCCACCAGCTGCTGCTGGGCCGGCTGGACCTGGAGGCGATGGAGTCGCTGACCCCTGACCGGCTGAAGGACGAGTTGCGCCAGATGGTTGAGCGCCTGCTGGTCGAGGAGAACCTGATCCTCAACGCCGGTGAGCGCCGCAACCTGGTGCGCGACATCCAGTACGAGATGCTGGGCCTGGGCCCGCTGGAGCCGCTGCTGGCCGACCCCACGATCAGCGACATCCTGGTCAACACCGCCAGCCAGATCTACGTCGAACGCAAGGGCCGGCTGGAGCTGACCGACGTCACCTTTGACGACAACGACCATTTGATGAAGATCATCGACAAGATCGTCTCCCGCATGGGCCGGCGCATCGATGAATCAAGCCCGATGGTGGACGCGCGCCTGCCCGATGGATCACGCGTGAACGCCATCATCCCGCCGCTGGCCATCGACGGGCCGATCGTCTCGATCCGGCGCTTTTCGGTCAAGCCGCTGCAGGTGCAGGACTTGATCAACTTCAAGTCGATGTCCGAGGAAATGGCGCTGTTCCTGGGCGCGCTGGCGGCGGGCAAGGTCAACATCCTGATTTCCGGCGGCACCGGCTCGGGCAAGACCACGCTGCTGAACATGCTGAGCGGCCACGTCGCGCACAGCGAGCGCATCGTCACCATCGAAGACGCGGCCGAGCTGCAGCTGCAGCAGCCGCATGTGGTGCGGCTGGAAACCCGGCCGCCCAACATCGAGGGCCGCGGCGAGGTGTCGCAGCGCGCCTTGGTGCGCAATGCGCTGCGCATGCGGCCCGACCGCATCATCCTGGGCGAGACGCGCGGCAGCGAGGCACTGGACATGCTGCAGGCGATGAACACCGGCCATGAAGGCTCGATGACCACCATCCACGCCAACACCGCGCGCGACGCGCTGGCGCGGCTGGAAAGCATGATCGCGATGGCCGGCGTCGATCTGCCGGCCAAGGCCGCGCGGGCCCAGGTGGCGTCGGCCATCGGCGTCATCGTGCAGGCCAACCGGATGAGCGACGGCACCCGCAAGCTCACCAGCGTGCATGAGATCACCGGCATGGAGGGCGACACCATCACGATGCAGGAGATCTTCCACTTCAAGCAGACCGGTGTGGCCGCCGACGGCACGGTGCAGGGCTACTTCACCGCCACCGGCGTGCGGCCGCGCTTCTGGGACCGGCTGGCCACGCGTGGCATCGGCTTGTCGGAGACGCTGTTCAACCAGGTGCGGCGCCCGGTTTGAGCCGGTTGTCCACACCGCGCTGACCACACTGACCGAGCCAACGCGTGGACGTCACCTTCATCCTGTTTGCCGTGATGGGCTTCCTGGCCGTGGTGCTGGGGCTCGAAGGCGCCTACAACCTGTGGGCCAGCAGCCGCAGCGACGAGGCCAAGCGCATCGGCAGCCGCCTGGCATCGCTGCGCGGCGAGACCCGGACCGAGGTGAGCCTGGAGCGGGTGCAGGCGCAGCGCCGCCTGCCCTGGCTGCAAGACCTGCTGGGCAGCACCGGGCCGGGTGAACGCCTGGCGCTGTATGTGCGGGCGTCGGGCCTGCAGGTGTCGGCCGCCGAGCTGCTGCTGTTGTCGGGGGTGCTGGCCGGCATCGGACTGGGCCTGCCAGTGCTGATCGGCCGCCCGCTGGTGCTGGGCGCCGCGCTGGCCCTGGTGCTGGCCGTGATCCCCTGGTGGCGGGTGGCCAGCGCGCGCAAGCGCCGCATCGAGCGCTTCGAGTTTCTGTTTCCCGAGGCGCTGGACATGATGGGCCGGGCCATGCGCGCCGGCCACGCCTTCCCCACGGCAGTGAAGATGTGCGGTGACGAGATGGCCGAGCCGATGGGCAAGGACTTCCGCATGCTGTCTGACGAGATGAATTACGGCGTGCCGGTGAGCGAGGCGCTGCAGAACCTGGCCCAGCGGGTGCCGCTGCCCGACGTCAGCTACTTCGTGGTGGCGGTGCTGATCCAGCGTGAATCGGGCGGCAACTTAGCCGAGCTGCTCGACAGCATCTGCAGCATCCTGCGCGCCCGGCTCAAGCTGATGGGCGAGGTGCGCACGCTGTCGGCCGAGGGCCGGCTGTCGGCCATCATCCTGACCGCGCTGCCGTTTTGCGTGGCGCTGATAGTGAACCTGGTCAACCCGAAGTTCATGTCGGTGTTGTGGACCGACCCGGCCGGCCTGAAGGTGGTGGGTGGCGCGTTGTTGCTGATGGTGCTGGGCATGCTGTGGATGCGCAGCATCATCCGCATCCGGGTTTAAGAGCCTGAAAGTCTCTCGATCATGCCCGCTCACCACCCCAAAACGCACCCGCTCGTCGTTGCAAATGCTCGACATAGCCCGGGCTATGTCTGCGCTTTGCGCCTAGATCGGGCGTGTTTTGTGGCGTTGCTCGGGCACGCCCGAGAGCCTTTCAGGCTCTGAGGGGACAGCACCATGTCGATGACCCAGATCCTGATGCTGGCCCTGATCTTCGTGGTGGTGATGGCCATGGCCGCCGGCATCCTGCTGCTGCTGCGGCCCAACGAGGCACGTGTGCGGCTGCGCCAGCTGGTGGCCGGCGAGCGCAACGACGACAAGCGCGAGACCGGCTGGCTGAAGTTTGTGGCCGACCTGACGCGCCCGATCAGCGAGCTGGCGGCGCCCGAAGATGGCTTCGAGAAAAGCAACGTCAAGCGCCGCTTCGTCAACGCCGGCATCCGCAACCCTGCAGCGCCCACTGCCTTCTTCGGCCTGAAGACCGCACTGACCCTGGGCCTGCCGCTGCTGGGCTTTGCGCTGCTGGCCTTCACCGGCAAGCTGCCCAAGGGCAACAATCTGCTGCTGGTGCTGCTGGCGCTGGCAGCGGTGGGCTATTACCTGCCCAACCTCGTGTTGGGCAACCTGGTCAAACGCCGCCAGCGCGAGATCTTCGAGAACTTTCCCGATGCGCTGGATTTGATGACGGTGTGCGTGGAGGCCGGCCTGGGCACCGAGGCGGCGATGATCCGCGTGGCCAAGGACATCCAGCTCAAGAGCCCGGCGCTGGGCGACGAGATGCGCTTGGTCAACCTGGAATTGCGCGCCGGCAGCGACCGTGAGCGTGCGCTGCGCAACCTGGCATTCCGCACCGGGGTCGATGAGATCGACGGCTTCGTCACCATGATCAGCCAGGCCGAGCGCTTCGGCACCAGCATTGCCGCGTCGCTGCGCATCCAGTCGGACCTGCTGCGCACCCGGCGCCGCCAGCGCGCCGAAGAGGCGGCGGCCAAGATCGCGCTGAAGCTGCTGCTGCCGCTGATCTTCTGCATCTTCCCGTCATTGATGGTGGTGCTGATGGGGCCCGCCATGATCCAGGTCTACCGTGTGATGCTGCCCGCCATGGGCGGCGGCAATTGAGGAGCAAGCCATGAAAGTGCGCAGCGGCGTCAGCCATCCCCTGATGGGCACCAACGCGTGGCAGCGGCCGGGCCAGCCGGCCCCGCCGGCCCAGCGGCGCGAAACCGCCCGCGCAGTGGCGCCTGTTGCCGCACCGGCTGTTGCCGCACCGGCTATTTCCGCACCGGCTGTCGCTGCACGGCATGTTGCCGCCGCTGCGCCGTTGCCCAAGCGCCCCAAGCCGCGCCGCCTGCGCGCGCTGACGCTGGCCAGCCTGGCAGCCAGCGCGGTGGTGCTGGGCTGCGCCACGATACCGGCACCGCAGTGGCGCGTGGAGCCCAGCTACCGGCTGCAGGACAGCGGCGCCGCCACCGCGCAGGGCTGGCTGGCCCTGGCCCGCGTGCACGAGGGCGAAGACCGGCCGGCGCAAGCCATTGCCGCCTACCGCAAGGCCACGCTGGCCGCGCCGGGCAGCGCCGACCTGCACAACGCACTGGGCGTGGCGATGGCGCGCCACGGTGAGTTTGGCCAGGCGGTGGTGGCGCTGCGCCGCGCGGTGGCGCTGGCGCCGGAGCGCGCGCAGTTGCTGAACAACCTGGGCTATGCGCTGCTGCTGGACGGCCGCGACCAGGAGTCGCGCGCCATCTTCCGCCTTGCGCTGGCGCTGGACCCACAACACGCCCAGGCCGGGCGCAATCTGTCGTATGCCGACGAGCGCCTGGCGGCAGTGCCGGCCGGCGGCAGCGCTGCCGTGGTGCCTGCGGTTGCGGTGGCGGTGTCGGGCGCCACGCCGGCCGCTGCAGTGCCGGTGCCGGCCCTGGTTGTTGCACCGGCCCCGGCTGCCGCAACTGCACTGGCTGCCGCACCTGCGGCCACCCCGCCGATGCTGCCGTCGGTGGCCGACGCCGCCAAGCATGGCAGCGCGGCAGCTGTTGTGGCCACGCCGGCAACGGCGGCCCCCACCCCGGTGGCCATCTCCGCAGCCACCACGGCCGCCGTTGTGCCAGCGGCTGCGCTGCCCGGCATGCCGGCCGTGCTGGCCCTGGCCCAGGCCCCCGCCCAAAGTCCGGCCTTGCCGGCCAGCCTGGACGGCGTGAGCGTCGAAGTGGTCAACGGCAACGGCATCGCCGGCACCGCCGGGCGCCTGCGCGGCTGGTTGCAAGAACGTGGCATCGGCGTCGGCCGGCTGGCCAACCTGCTGCCCTACAACAGCCAGCAGACCCAGGTGCTGTACCGCCCCGGCAAGGCCGAGCAGGCCCGCAGCATGGCGCTGCGCCTGCCGGTGGTGGCACATGTGCTGCCCGCCGCAGCCGGCAGCACCCGCGCCGATCTGCGGGTGCTGATCGGCCACGACGTGATCTACAGCGCCGGCTGTTCCGAGCTGTCGGTGTGTGCCACACCCGAGCGGCTGAGCACGGCGGCGGCGCGGCCGCAGTGAGCGCTGCGCGGTGGATCCCCGTCCTTCAGTTGCCGAGCTTGTCCGACCAGGGGTTGAACAGCTGTACCCGCGTCTTGACATGGTCGCCAACATCCCGTGTGACCAATGTCAGGCCGTGCTGCAGGGCCGTCGCAGCGATGATCAGATCGGGTTGTGAAAACGTGTGACCCAGCTTGCGCCCTTCCTCGACCAGCAAACGCCATCTGAACATCACGTCTTCGCTCACCGGCAAGACCCGTCCCTCGAACTGTGGCCGCAGTTGGTGCCCAAGCCAGTCGTGCAACCCGCTGCGCTTGCCAGGATCGACGACAAGCTCGATCCCGAATCGAATTTCGGCGAACACCACTGCGCTGGTGTACAGCGAATCAAGCGGCTGGGCCGCGATGAACTTGAGCACGCGCGGCGCAGGCCGTGGACGTCGCAGCTCAGACAGGACGTTTGTGTCCAGCAGCCAGCCATTCACAGCGTCACGCCTCGCACGGGCATGGTCTCGCGCGCAGGTTCAAGGGCAATCTCCGGAGACGGCGAGGCCCGCAGCGCATCGACAAGGCATTGACCGGTCCGCTCGCCTTTGAGACGCCTGAACTCGTCGGCCCCCACCACCACCACCGCATCCCTGCCGTGCACGGTCACATGCTGTGGCCCGTCGCGGGCGGCCCGCCGCACCAGCTCGCTGAACTGCGCCTTGGCGTCCTGCAGGCGCCAGGCGCCGGCAGGCCTTGGGGTGTTGGCACTGGAACCTGATGCGCGAGGGTTGGATGAACTGGTCATGCTGACCAGATTAGCATGCGCGAGCGAGCAGACTCAAGACACTTGCGATCAGCCTGGATGCAGCCAGGACAGCGTCACTCGATCAGCGTTGCCACGCGGGCCAGCACGTCGGCCACCAGCGCGGGCGGTGCCGCTTCGATGAACTGCGCACGGCGGGCCTTCAGGTCCACGGTTCGCAACTGGTTGCACAGCACCACGCCATCGGTGGCCAGCCCGTTGCCAGACAGGGGCACCGTCCAAGCGTGGCCGCGCGCAAACGTGCCGCCTCGGGTCACCGGGCACGCCAGCGCCAGGCCGAAGCGGTTGAATGCCTCGGGCGACAGCACCAGCGCCGGGCGCGTGCCCTGTTGTTCGTGCCCAGCGCTCGGGTCGAAGTCAAGGCGGATCAGATCGCCGCGCCGGGGCGCCCACGCGGCCCGCTTTGTCACCACGCCTCAAGCCCTGCCGGGGCTGCATCGCTCCAGCCAGGCGCCGTGGGCATGTCTCCTGGCCGCATGCCGGCCAGCAGTTCAGCCAGGGTGTAGTGCGGCCGTGTGGGGGACAGCACCAGGCGCCCATCTTCCACCGTCACCGCCACCGATGCGCCAGCAGCCAGGCCCAGTGTGCGCAGCATCTGGCGCGGCAGGGTGACGGAAACCGATCCGCCGACGGTTCGAAGGGTTGCGGTGTGCATGGAAGTGACTCCGGGCTGGTGGTTGGCGAGCTTGAAATATCGCACAAAAGTATGACGGCCAGCAGCCAGAAGGCCGTCCATCAGGCCGGCGCCAGCCGGGTTGTTCCGCAGCACAGGGAGCACCACGGACCATCACGGAACGCACCGGAACCCACCGGATTCCCATGCGGGACCGGCCGGTTGCATCGCTGACTGGAACCTCATTGGTGCGCGGGACGGGGTTCGAACCCGTACGCCTTGCGGCTGCGGGTTTTAAGCCCGCTACGTCTGCCTGTTCCGTCACCCGCGCCTGGGTGCTGCGGTTGCAGTCTAGGGCCCGTGCAGCACCAGGGCCTGGGCTGCGGCGGCGCTGCCCAGCCAGCGCCGTGCGGCGGCTTGCAGCGCGGCGGGGTCGGCGGTGCTGAACAGGCGCAGGCCGCCCGGCCGGGCAGCGGCGGCCCCTGGCGCCTTGCCCAGCAGGCTGGCCACCCGGCGCGCCACGGCATCGGCGGTGTCCACCAACACCACCGCCTGCCCCAGGCGCTGACGCAGCGCATCTGCCACCAGCGGGTAATGGGTGCAGCCCAGCACCACGGTGTCCACGTCCGCCGCGCGCAGCACGGCGGCCACGCTGTCGAGTTGCTGCTGCAGCGCGCCGGTGTCGGCGCCCCCTGCCTCGATGGCCTCGGCCAGGCCGGGGCAGGGCAGTTGCAGCACTTTGGCGCGGCCCGCATGTGCATGCACCAGTAGCTGCAGGCGCGCGCTGCGCAGCGTGCCCGCTGATGCCAGCACCGCCACGCGCTGGTTGCGGCTGGCCGCCACCGCCGGCTTGATGCCCGGCTCCACACCGACGAACGGCGTTGCCGGCCAGCGTGCGCGCAGCGTGGTGATGGCTTGCGTGGTGCCGGTGTTGCAGGCCACCAGCACCAGGCTGGCACCTTGGTCGATCAGCCAGCCTGCCAGTTGCTGACAGCGTGCAGCCACCCAGGCCGTGCCGCGCTCGCCCCAGGGTGTGTGCTGGCTGTCGGCGATGTAGGTCAGCCGCACGCCGGGCAGTTGCTGCTGCACCGCGCGCAGCACCGACAGCCCGCCGATGCCGGAATCGAACACGCCGATGTGGGCTGCAGTGTTGGCCGTGTTGGGGGCTGCGCTTGGGGCTGCGCGTGGGGCTGCGCTTGGGGCTGTCATGGGCGGCCGATTCTGCGGCAGTGCGCGTTCTTGTCGCCTGCGAGACTTCAGCTTGAATTGCCTGGCGCTGCGCCCGCGCTGTGCACACCAACGGCGGGATAACGCGATTGACGGCCGCCGCCGCGCCCGCTTAGCCTGCCCGTCAACCAAGCGCCCTGGTTTGGCGAGGAGTGAGTTGCATGGGCCCGATGATCGCGAGAAGGCTGCTGGTCTCGCTGCCTGCGCTGGTGGGCGTGCTGTTCCTGTGCTTTTGCCTGCTGCAGGTGGTGCCCACTGACCCGGCGCTGATCATCGCCGGCGCCGATGCCAGCCCCGACGTGGTGGCCGGCATCCGCAAGGATCTGGGGCTCGACCGCCCGCTGTTGATCCAGTTCTTCGAGTACATCGGCCGCGTTGCGCAAGGTGACCTGGGCCGCTCGATCATCTCCAACAAACAGGTCAGTGAAGAGCTGGCCGACACCGTGGGCCCCACCACAGAGCTGATGCTGGGCGCCATGCTGCTGGCCGTGCCGCTGGGCCTGTTGCTGGGCACGGTGGCGGCGGTGCGGCGCGGCACGCTGCTCGACCGCGCCATCGT
>JANNMP010000610.1:0-1825 GCA_031398015.1 Burkholderiaceae bacterium | reverse complement strand
GTGGCTTGGTAGCCGGCGGCAATCGCGCGGCGGCGGAAGTCATCGCTCAAGCTGACCCAGTAGCCAAAGTCGGGGTGCAGCAGCACATCGGCCAGGCGCGCATCGGGTTGGGTCAGCGCGCGTTTGTGCCGGTCACTGTCACGGTAGCGGCTGGCGCCCACGGGCGCGCGTTCTTCATGCGCCGACGCATCCACCGCCAGCACCCGCAGCGCGCCGGCCTGGCGCGCCAGGCGCACCGGCAGCGGCATGCGCTGGTCGGCGTCGACATAGGCGTCACCGCGGATGGTGACCGGCGCCACCTGGCCTTCGATGGCGGTCGAGGCCTGCACCGCCAGCCCGGCATGGCCGCGGTTGAAGCCGAGCACCGCGCCGTCACGCAGGCGCTGGGCCGCACACAGCACCGGCCTGGGCAAGGCCTGCAGCGGCCGGCCGTCCACCGCCTGCTGCACCCAATCGGCCAGGCCGCTGGCCGACCAGTGCAGCGCACCCACCGGCGCCCAGCGCAGCAACTGCCAGGGCTGCAGCGCCAGCGCCTGGCGCTCGATCTCGGCCGCCGGCAAACCAGCCGCACACAGCGTGGCCACCAGCGCCCCCACCGACGCGCCCACCAGCAGGTCAGGCTGCAACTGCAGTTCGGCCAGGGCCTTGACCACGCCCACATGCACATAGCCGCGTGGCCCGCCCGAGCTGAACACCCAGGCCAGGCGCGGCGGCGTGGCCAGTGGCGCGGCCGCCGGCGCGTCGTCACCCTGGTGGTCGCTGATGGTGCTGAGGGTGCAGCCGGGCAACAGGCCGGCGGCGCCCAGCGTGCCCAGGCCGCCAAGGCTGCCCAGAGCGCGAAGGGCCAGCCGCCGCGTGCGTTGGCTCAAGGCTTCTGCGCTTTGGCAGCCGCCACCCGCTGGGCCAGCTCGGCACCGCTGGCGTAGTGCGGCACACGCAACACCAGCCGCTTGCTGCGTTGCCAGAAGCTGTGGCTGCCCCGCACTTCGTTGGCCCAGTAGGCGTCGGCCAACTTGATGTTGCCGGGTACGTCCAGCAAGAAGGCCTCAAGCGAGCCGGCGCCGCCGAACATGTAGAGCTTGCCGTCGATGATGCGCCAGCTGTCCGCATCACCGCCCCAGGGGATGGCGTAGGCAATGCCGTTGGCGCAGAAGCCGCCGTACTGCGGCAGGTACTTGGCCGGCGCCGCATCGAACAGCGCCTTGTGCGCGGCGCTGCTGAAGTGGAAGGTCACGCCCAGGTGCTGGCTCTTGAACTGCGGCTGGCCCATGGCATGGCGGCCCTGGCTGAAATAGGCCACCACGTCGTGGCCGTCCAGCATCACATGGGCGTCGCCACCGATGGCGCTGGCGCGCACCGGCGCCAGCGGCGAGCTGGGGTTCTGCGCCTGCATTGCCGCGCAGCCGCCAAGTGCCAGGGCCAGGCTGGTGGTGCCGGCCAGTGCCAGGCGGCGCCAGGCATGTGAAGTGCTCAAGTGCCTCATGGCAGTGTCTCCGGGATGAGTTGGTGGCTGTTGTGCAAGGGCAGGCCGGCGGCCTGCTGGGCCAGGTTGTCGGGCCGCATGTCCGACAGCAGATCAGGCAGCAGATCCGGCAGCAGATCGGGCAACCCAGCAGTCAGGCCGTCGGCATACGGCGCCGGCCAGCCCAGCAGCGCGCTGGCGGCCTCGGCGCGGCGCTTGAGGTGCGCCGCATCCTGGCCGTGCAGGTGCAGGATGCCGTAGCGGTGGCTGCCCAGCCACTTGAAGTCTCGCGCCAGTGAGTGGCCGGCCTTGGGATAGGTGAACAGCAGGGCATCCGGAAACCGCCGCGCCAGCAAGGCCTGG
>JANNMP010000576.1:0-5550 GCA_031398015.1 Burkholderiaceae bacterium | reverse complement strand
GGCTTGGCGCAACGGCTTGGTGCGCCGGGTCAACGATGATCCATCAACCAGCGCGCCACTGCAGCGGGCAGGCCCAGCACATGGCCGGGAAAGCGCCCCTGCGGGAAGCCCACATGGCCGCCGTGCGGCGGCTGCCACAGCGTGACGCAGCGGCCCACGCTGCCGGCGCGCGGCAGGCTGGCGGCAGGCACGAACGGGTCATTCAAGGCATTGACCACCAGCGCCGGGATGCGGATGCGCGCCAGGTGCGGCTTGGCCGACGCCCGGGCCCAGTAGTCGTCGGTGTTCCGAAAGCCATGCAGCGGCGCGGTGAACAGGTTGTCGAAGGCATACAGGTCGCGCGCGGCCAGCATCGCCGCGCGGTTGAACAGGCCCGGGTGCTGCTCGAGCTTGGCCAGCGCCTTGGGCACCATGCTGCGCAAGAACATGCGGGTGTAGACCTGCCGGTTCAGGCCGCGGCCGATGGCCCGGCCGCTGGCCGCCAGGTCCACCGGCGAACACACCGCCGCCACCGCACTGGCGGTGGCAGCCGCGCCGCTGCCGGCCTCTTGCGCCCAGCGCAGCAGCGCATTGCCACCCAGCGAGATGCCCACCGCCTGCAGCGGCGCGCCGTGCTGCGCACGCAGGCGCGCCAGGATCCAGCCCAGCTCTTCGAAATCACCCGAGTGGTAGGCGCGAGGCGCCAGGTTCAACTCGCCCGAGCAGCCGCGGAAATGCGGCACCACCAGCGCGCAGCCTGCCGTGCGAGCCCAGTGCGCAAAGGCCTGGGCATAGTGGCTGGCCGACGAGCCTTCCAGGCCGTGGAACAACACCAGCAGCGCAGCGCCCGGTGGCACAGCGGCGTCGAGAAAATCGACGTCGATGAAGTCGGCGTCGGGTGTGGCCCAGCGTTCACGGCGCCAGCGCAGCGGCAGAGCCGGCGCTGTGGTGCGGCGCGCCAGCTTGGCGGCCCAGATCGTCTGCAGATGGCCGCCCGGCAGCCACCAGGGCGCGCGGAAACTGTCCACAAGCGCTCAGTGCAGCACTGCAGGCGCTTCGACGATCTCGGGCGTCTCCTGCGCCGTGCCCGGGCTGGCATGGTGGGCCACCATGCGCCAGCCCTGCGCTGTCTTCAGGTAGACATTGGTGGCCAGCACAAAGCCGGTGCGCTCACCAGCGTCGGTGCGCAGCACGATGCGCTCCACCAGGTTGTGCACCGCGCAGTCGAGTGAATGCATCCGGCGCACCCGCTCGGGCTGCACCTGCACCCGGCCGCTGCCGGCAAACACGGCGTCGAACGCCGCGCGGATGGCTTGCGCGCCCACCAGCCTGGGACCGCCCGGGTGCACGCAGAACACCTCATCATCATCGGCCCACAGCGCCATCAGCTTGTCCAGATCAGCCTCGCGCAGCGCATCGTAGAACTGCAGCTCCACATCGTCGGGCGAGGCCATCAGGTGCGCGGCTTGGGGCGGGCGGATCGGCATCGGGCGGTGAGGGGTGGACGACAAAATCACGGACAGGCCGGCGTTGCAGCGCCAGGGGTGGCTTGGGTGGTGCCGCCCTGCATCCAGGCCGGATGGCTTGCGTACACCCCATGGCAGCACATTCGCGGCCACATTGCTGTGGCATCCTTGCGCTGCAGCAACAACGATTGTAGGCAAGCCCCGGGGCCGGGGCCCCATGCAAGCGCGCACTGCGCAGCAGCCGTTCGCAGCACCCGTTCGCACCAGCATTCCGCACCAGCATTCCGCAACAGCAGTTCGCCGATGAAAACACCGCAAGCCGATTGGACCGATCGCAGCCGCGAGCTGGCGCAGCAACTGGCGCGTTGTGCGCTGGGTGACCGCGCCGCTTTCCGCCGCGTCTACGACTTGAGCAGCGGCCACCTGTTTGCGGTGATCCTGCGCATCCAGCGTGACCGTGACCAGGCCGAAGACCTGCTGCAAGAGGTGTATGTCAATGCCTGGAAGGCCGCCGGCAGCTTTGATGCCCAGCGCGCCCAGCCGCTGACCTGGTTGACCCACATCGCCCGCAACAAGGCCATCGACAGCCTGCGCCGGGCCCAGGCCCAGCCGCGCCTTGAGTCGCTGCACAGCGCCGACGAGGACGACGACCGCCCCGACGCCGCCGAACGTCTGGCCGACGACGCCCCCGGCCCCGCCGCGCTGCTGGAGCGCGCCAGCGACGCGCGCCAGCTCGGCCATTGCATGCAGGGCCTGAGTGCGCAGCAGCGCCAAAGCGTGGCCCTGGCCTTCTTCGACGGCTTGTCACATGCCGAGGTGGCCACGCAACTGCGCCAGCCGCTGGGCACGGTGAAAAGCTGGGTGCGCCGGGCACTGGCGACGCTGAAGTCCTGCCTCGAAAAAGCTGCCCAGCGCGACGGCAGTCTGCAAGCCTGACATGGACTACGCCAAACAGACCCTGGCCGACGCGCTGGCCACGCAATACGTCGCCGGCACCTTGCGCGCCGGCGCACGCCGGCGTTTTGAGGCGCTGCTGCCCAGCCACCCGGCGCTGCGCGCGGCAGTGGCCGACTGGCAGGCCCGGCTGATGCCGCTGACGGCGGTGCTGGATGAACAAGCGCCACCGCCCGGCACCTGGGCCCGCATCGAGCAGCGGCTGTGGCCGCTGCCAGCCGCGTCGGCCGCGCCAACACCGGCAGCCGCCTGGTGGCGTGGCCTGGCCTTCTGGCGCGGCGCATCGGCGCTGGCCACGGTGGCGGCGCTGTCGTTTGCCGTGCTGCTGGCCCGGCCCGACACACCCCAGCCGCCGGTGATGGTGGTGCTGCAGTCCACCGGCGCTGACCCGGCGGTGGCCGGCACGGTGGTGGCCAGCTTCAGCGCCGATGGCCGCGCCAGCGTGGCGCGGCCGGTGACGCCGGTGGCCCTGCAGACCGACCGCACGCTGGAGCTGTGGTGGGCCCCGGCCCAGGGCAAGCCCACCTCGCTGGGCTTGATCAATGCCAACGGCGCCACCGTGCTGCGCAAAGGTGCCTTGCCGGGCGGCCTGAAGGGCAGCGCCATCGACCACATGGCCGTCAGCGTCGAGCCGGCGGGCGGCTCACCCACCGGCCAGCCCACCGGGCCGGTGGTGTTCTACGGCAAGCTCTGAGTTGGTCTTGGCGCTGGCAACTTTGCCGGCGCTGCGGCCACCGGTGGCAGCGGCAGGCGCACGCTGAAACAGCTGCCCTCGCCGGGCGTGCTCTGCACCGTGATCTGCCCGCCCATCATGCTGACCAGGCCCAGCGTCACCGTCAGGCCGATGCCGGTGCCCTCGACCGGGCCATGGGCCTGGCCCAGCCGGTTGAATGGCTCGAACAGCTGCGCACATTCATCGGCCGACAGCCCCTGGCCGGTGTCCTGCACCTCCACCAGCGCCTGGCCGGCGCTGCGCGCCAGCCGCACCCGCACCTGGCCGCCGAGGCGGTTGTACTTGATGGCGTTGCTCAGCAGGTTGATCAGCACCTGGCGCAGGCGCTTGCGGTCGGCCCAGGCCTGGACGCTGTCATCGCCCTCGCAGTGCAGCAGCAGATCCTGGCGCTGGGCGGCGGCCTGCACCATGGCCAGCGCATCGTCGGCCAGCGGCCGCAGCGCCACGGCTTGCAGCGCCAGCGGCAGGCGGCCGGCCTCGATGCTGGTGAGGTCGAGCAGGTCGTCGATCATCGCCAGCAGGTGCTCACCCGATTGGCGGATCAGCGCCAGCCGCCGCTGGTGGCCTGCCGGCAGCGGCGCGGCAGTGTCCAGCGCCATCAGCTGGGCAAAGCCCAGCACCGCATTCAGCGGCGTGCGCAGCTCATGGCTCATGCGCGACAAGAACTCGTTCTTGGCCCGGTTGGCGGCTTCGGCCAGGCGCTGGCCATGGTCGGCGCGGGCCAGTGCCTGCCATTCGGTCAGGTCTTCGAAATAGCCATGCCACAGCACCTGGCCATCGCTCTCGCGCTGCGGCGTGGCGCTGCCACGGATCCAGCGCTGGCTGCCGTCGGGCCGCCGCAGCTGGAACTCTTGCACCCAGGGCAGCAGGGCCTCGGCCGAGGCATCGATGCCGGCCATCACCATGTCACGCTGGGCCGGGGTGATCAGGCGCAACAGCTTGGTGGCGTCTTGCGCCAGATCGTCGGGCTGCAGGCCGAACAAGGTGATGCAGCGCGCGCTGATGTAGGGAAAGCGGGCAAAGCCGCCGTCGTCACGCTGGAACTGGAACAGCGCCCCCGGCACATGCGCGGCAATCTTGCCCAGCCGCGCGATGGCGGCACTGGCCTCGGCACCGGCGCGGCGCTGCTCGGTGATGTCGGCTTGCACACCCACCATGCGCTGGGGCGTGCCGTCTGGCGCCCATTCAACGATGCGGCCACGCTCTTGCAGCCAGCGCCAGCTGCCGTCGCCGGCCAGCGCGCGGTAGCTGTGCTCGTAGAACGGCGCGGCGCCACTGGCATGGCGCAAATAGGCGGCATGGTTGGCGGCACGGTCGTCGGGGTGGATCAGTGCGTCCCAGTCGTGCTGGGTGCGGCGCCCGGGCCGGCGCGGGTGGCCGAGCTGCTCGAAGCCCTCGTCGATGTCGCCCAGGCGGTCACTGGGGATGTCCCATTCCCACACATGGGTGCCAGTGCCACGCAGCGCAGCGCGGATCAGCGCACCGCCGCTGGCTGCGCCTAAGCCGGCCGCGCGCTCGGGCTCGGGCTGGGGCTGCGGGCTGGCCGGATGGGACCGCTTGTTGATCTGCGCGCCCAGCAGCAGCGCCGACAGCGCAGCGCTGACGCCGGCCAGCAGCACCGCCGTGGCAGTTGCTGGCAGATCCGCGCCGGGCAGCAGGCACAGGCTGCCCAGCGGGTTGCCCAGGCGCTGCAACGGCAGCCGCAACACACCGGCCTGGTCATGCGCGGCAGTGGTTTGCGGCGCGGGCTCGAGCCAGACCTGGCGGCCGGCTGTGCGGCCCAGCTCGGCCAGCAAGCCAGCCAGCGCATGGGCCGGATCGTCGCGGTCCAGTGCGTCCAGCAGCGCGGCATGCGCCAGCGCGAGCAGGTGCGCGGCCGGGGGCAGGGGTGCAGCGGCCGACATCGGTGCAGGCGCTGCGCGGCAGCCTGTCAGTGGCTGTGCAGGGTCTCGCCGGCCTTCAGCCGGTACACCGTGCCGCAGTACGGGCACTGGCCTTGGCCGGTGGTGGCCACGTCGATGAACACCTTGGGGTGGCCGCTCCACAGCGCCATGGCCGGGTTGGGGCAGGCCACCACGCCGGGGCCCTGCACGTCGGCCGCCGTCACCTCCACGGTTGCCGGGGGGTTGCTGGCCATCGCGCTCACACCTTGCTGAGCTATTCGGCGTACTTGGGGTTGCGGCCGTTGACGATGTCGAAGAACGGCGACTGGTTCTTCTCGGTGATCGGCCCGCGGCTGCCGCGGCCCAGGCTGATGCGGTCGAGCTCGCGGATCGGTGTCACCTCGGCTGCGGTGCCGGTGAAGAAGGCTTCATCGCAGATGTAGATGTCGTCGCGGGTCAGGCGGCACTTCTCGACTTCGATGCCCAGATCCTGACAGATGAGCTGGATGGAGCGCCAGGTGATGCCGTCGAGCGC
>JANNMP010000475.1:0-2051 GCA_031398015.1 Burkholderiaceae bacterium | reverse complement strand
GGTCAACCAGCACCTGGCGGGTGTGCACATCGCCGCCGCCTGTGAGGCCATGGCCCTGGGCATGCGCGCCGGGGCCGACCCGGCGCAGCTGTATGAGGTGATCTGCAACTCGGCCGGCGCCAGCTGGATGTTTGCCAACCGCGTGCCGCACATCCTGGCTGGTGACTACACGCCGCTGTCGGCGGTGAACATCTTCATCAAGGACATGGGCATCGTGCTGGACGCGGCGCGCAAGCTGGCCGTGCCGCTGCCGCTGGCTGCCGCCGCGCACCAGCTCTACCTGGGCACGGCCGGCGCGGGCCATGGCGCCGAAGACGACAGCGCGGTGATCAAGCTGTATGCGGCGCTGACCGGCATCACGCTGCCAGCGCCGAAAGACCGGCCGTGACGCCATTGCGCGCGCAGGCCGACAGCGCGGGCATCACCCTGGGCGTGATCGCCGACGACTTCACCGGCGCCACCGACGTGGCCAGCATGCTGGTGCGCGCCGGCCTGCGCACCGTGCTGTGCATCGGCGTGCCACAGGGCGCCGCCCAGCCCGAGGTGGCGGCCGCCAGCGCCGTGGTGGTGGCGCTCAAATCGCGCACCGCGCCGGCTGCCGACGCGGTGGTCGAATCGCTGGCCGCATTGCAATGGTTGCAAGGCGCTGGCGCGCGCCAGTTCTATTTCAAGGTCTGCTCCACCTTTGACAGCACACCGGCAGGCAACATCGGCCCGGTGGCCGAGGCGCTGATGGCCGCGCTGGGCACGGCACTGGCCATCGTCTGCCCGGCCTTCCCCGAAAACGGCCGCACCGTGTTCCGCGGCCACTTGTTTGTCGGCGATGAACTGCTCAGCGACAGCAGCATGCGCACCCACCCGCTGACGCCGATGACCGACGCCAACCTGGTGCGCGTGCTGCAGGCCCAATGCCAGGGCCGGGTGGGCCTGCTGCGCCACGACACCGTGGCACGCGGCGCGGCGGCCATCAGCGAGCGGCTGGCCGCGCTGCAGGCCGACGGCGTGCAGCTGGTGGTGGCCGATGCCATCGACAACGACGCCCTGCGCCAACTGGCGATGGGTGCGTCACACCTGCCGCTGTGGGTGGCCGGCTCGGGGCTGGCGCTGGGGTTGCCGGCGCTGCTGGCCGAGCAAGGCCATGTGCGGCTGGACGCCGGGGCCGACCGCCTGGACAGCCCGAGCGGCCACGCTGCCGTGCTGGCCGGCAGCTGCTCGGCCGCCACCCAAGCCCAGGTGGCGCGCTGGATCGGCGCTGGCCGGCCGGCGCTGCGCATCGACCCGCTGGCGCTGCACAGCGGCGCGCCGGTGGCCAATCAGGCCTTGGCCTGGGCGGCTGCGCAGACCAGTGCGCCGCTGTTTTATGCCACGGCCGACGCGGCCAGCCTGGCCGCCACCCAGGCCATGCTGGGCGTGGCCCATGCCGGTGCCCTGGTCGAGGCTGCATTGGCGCGCATCGCCCAGGGCCTGGTGGACAGCGGCACGCAGCGCCTGGTGGTGGCCGGTGGCGAGACATCGGGCGCGGTGGTGCGCTCGCTTGGCGTGCACACGCTGCGCATCGGCGCGGCCATCTGCCCGGGTGTGCCCTGGACACAGGCGGTGCGCAGCGGCGGCCAGGCGACGTTGCAACCGCAGTTGCAACCGCCGCTGCAACCGCCGCTGCAACTCGCACTGAAAAGCGGCAATTTCGGCGGGCCAGAGTTCTTCACTGAAGCGCTGGCGCTGGCATGAACCACGCGGCGCTGCGCGACGAGCTTTGCGCGGTCGGCGCGTCGCTGTTCCAGCGCGGCCTGGTGCATGCCACGGCCGGCAACATCAGCGTGCGCCTGCCCGACGGCGACGGCCACCTGATCACCCCCACCGACGCCTGCCTGGGCCGGCTGGTCAGCGCTGAGCTGGCGCATGTGGATGCCGACGGCCAGCAGCGCAGCGGCCAGCCCGCCAGCAAGACGCTGGCGCTGCACCGCCACATCTACGCCGCAGCGCCGCAGGCGCATTGCGTGCTGCACACGCACAGCACGCACCTGGTGGCGCTCAGCCTGGCCGCGCCCGGT
>JANNMP010000460.1:0-9414 GCA_031398015.1 Burkholderiaceae bacterium | reverse complement strand
CTGGCCACCGCGTCGCTTGACCGGGTGACCGGCCGCAACATCAATACCTGGCTGCCCGACCAGCGTGGCGCCAGGCTGATCCGCCGGCTGCAGACCGAGGTGCAGATGCTGCTGTACACCCATGCGCTGAATGACCAGCGTGAGGCCGCCGGCCTGCCCACGGTCAACTCGTTCTGGTTGAGCGGCTGTGGGCGCTTGCCGGCCAATGCGGCGACAGCCGCTGATGTGCAGATCGACGACCGGCTGCGCAGCAGCGCGCTGGGCGAGGACTGGGCCGCCTGGTGCGAGGCCTGGCAGGCGCTGGATGCCGGGCCGATCCGCGCCTTGGCCAACAGCAGCCACAAAGGCAGCCTCACCCTGTGCGGTGAGCGCTTCGCCCAGACCTTCAACCCCGCGCACGCCGGCCTGTGGCAGCGCCTGGCCGGCCGCTGGCGCCAGCCACCCGTGGCCAGCGTGCTGGAGGCGCTGTGACCCAGCCAACGCCCGACCACCAGCCCACACAACGCCAGCGCGACGTGCCGCCGCGCCTGGCCTTTGCGCTGGAGCAGGCCGGTGTGCACCCGCTGCTGGCGCGGCTGTTTGCCGCCCGCGGTGTGCGCAGCGCCGACGATCTGGACGACAGCCTGGCCCAGCTGCTGCCGCCCAGCCAACTCAAGGGCACGGCAGCCGCCGCCGTGCTGCTGGCCGATGCCATCGCCGCGCAGCAGCGCATCTGCATCGTGGCCGACTACGACTGCGACGGCGCCACCGCCTGCGCTGTGGCGCTGCGGGGCCTGGCCATGCTGGGCGCGGCGCCTGGCACGCTGAACTATGTCGTGCCCGACCGCCTGGTGCACGGCTACGGCCTGACGCCGGCCATCGTCGACCTGGCGCTGGACCAAAGCCCCAATGCCCCGCCGCAATTGCTGGTGACGGTGGACAACGGCATCGCCAGCGTTGCCGGCGTCGCCCATGCGCGCGCGCTGGGCCTGCAGGTGCTGGTGACCGACCACCACCTGCCGGCGCTGGACGCCCAGGGCCAGGTGCACTTGCCCGCTGCCGATGTCATCGTCAACCCCAGCCAGCCCGGTTGTGGCTTTGCCAGCAAGGCGCTGGCCGGTGTGGGCGTCATGTTCTACGTGCTGCTGGCGCTGCGTGCCGAGCAGCGTGCGCGCGGTGTGTTCAGCGCCGATGCCCAGCCACGGCTGGATGCGCTGCTCGACCTGGTGGCCCTGGGCACGGTGGCCGATGTCGTCAAGCTCGACGGCAACAACCGCCGCCTGGTGGCGCAGGGCTTGAAGCGCATCCGCGCAGGGCGGATGCAGCCAGGCGTGGCGGCGCTGTTTGCCGCTGCCGGGCGGGCGCCGCAGCGTGCTGCGGCCTTCGACTTCGGCTTTGCGCTGGGGCCGCGCATCAACGCCGCGGGCCGGCTGTCGGACATGACGCTGGGCATCGAATGCCTGCTGACCGACGACCCGGCGCGCGCCGCCGAGCTGGCCCAGGCACTGGACGCCATCAACCGCCAGCGGCGTGAGGTGCAGGCCGACATGGCAACCCAGGCCGATGTGCTGCTCGATACCCTGCTGGCGGCCCAGAGCACAACGCAAACCACACCCGCCGCGCTGGTGCTGTTCGACCCCGGCTTCCATGAAGGCGTGGTCGGCATCGTGGCCGGGCGCCTCAAAGACCGGCTGCACCGGCCCACCTTCGTGCTGGCACGCGGGCAGGACGGGCTGCTCAAGGGGTCGGGCCGCTCGATTGCCGGCTTTCACTTGCGTGATGCGCTGGATTTGGTGAGCAAGCGCCACCCCGGTGTGCTGCAGCGCTTTGGCGGCCATGCGATGGCGGCCGGTTGCACGCTGGCCGAGGCCGACTGGCCGCTGTTTGCCAGCGCCTTGCAGCAGGTGGCGCTGGACTGGCTGCAGCCGGCTGCACTGGCCCGCTGCCTGGCCACCGACGGCCCGCTGGCTGTCGAGTGGTTCAACACCAGCACCGTGGCCACGCTGGACGCGCAAGTGTGGGGCGCCGGCTTCGAGGCGCCGGTGTTCTGTGATGCGGTGGACGTGCTGCAGCAGCGCCTGGTGGGCGACAAGCATCTGAAGCTGCGGCTGCGCCATGCCGGCCAGCAGCGTGATGCCATCTGGTTCGGCCACACCGAGCCATTGCCGGCGCGGGTGCAGCTGGCCTACCGGCTGCACCTGGATGAATTCCAGGGCCAGCAGCGGCTGCAAATGGTGGTGCAAGCCGCTTGGCCGGCCTGATCACGCCAGAATCCACCGCCATGCACACAGCCAACAGACCAACCCACCGCATGTTGACCAGCCTGGCCCTGGCCATGCTGCTGGTTTGGGCCATGGCGCCACAGCCCGTTGCGGCCCAGGCCACCAAGCCGCGTGTGGAGGTGGTGGCCCACGGCCTGGTCAACCCCTGGGGCCTGGCCTTCTTGCCCGACGGCCGAATGCTGGTGACCGAACGGCCGGGGCGCATGCGCACGGTCAGCACCGACGGCAAGCTCAGCCCGCCGCTGCCCGGCCTGCCGCCGGTGGCCACTGGTGGCCAGGGTGGCCTGCTCGACGTGGTGACCGACCCCCGCTTTGCCAGCAACCGGCTGGTGTATTGGAGCTACAGCGAGCCCAGCCCCGACGGCGAGACCAACAGCACCGCCGTGGCCCGCGCCCGGCTGGACGGCGCGCCCGGTGCCGAACGCCTGGCCGATGTGCAGCTGGTGTTCCGCCAGGCGCCCAAGGTGGCCAGCAGCGCGCACTTCGGCAGCCGGCTGGTGTTTGCCAACGACGGCCGCTTGTTCATCACCCTGGGCGACCGCTTCTCGCGCAAAGACGACGCCCAGACGCTGGACAACCACCACGGCAAGGTGGTGCGCGTCGAGCCCGACGGCCGCGTGCCGGCCGACAACCCGCTGGTGGGCCGTGCCGCGAATCTGCCCAGCCTCCCCCCCAACACGCGGACCGAGATCTGGAGCTGGGGCCACCGCAATGTGCAGGGCGCCGCCATCCACCCCAGCACCGGTGCGCTGTGGACCACCGAACACGGCCCGCAGGGCGGCGATGAGCTGAACCTCACCCTGGCCGGCCGCAACCACGGCTGGCCGCTGATCACCTATGGCCGCAACTATGGGCTGGGCACCAAGATCGGCGACGGCACCGAGCGTGCCGACGTGGTGGCGCCGCTGGCGCACTGGGTGCCCACCTCGATTGCCCCCAGCGGCATGGCGTTCTTGACCAGCGACCGCTACCCCGGCTGGAAGGGCAACCTGTTCATCGGCGCGCTGCGTGCCGAGGCGCTGATCCGCATCACGCTGGACGGCGACAAGGTGGTGGCGCAAGAGCGGCTGCTGCAGACGCTGAACGAGCGCATCCGCGACGTGCGCCAGGGCCCCGACGGTTACCTCTACCTGCTGACCGACAACGCCGACGGGCGGGTGTTGAGGCTGCTGCCATGAGCGCCGCACGGCCGCTCCGAAGGCGCTCGCTCCCCCTCGGGGGGACGGCGCGAAGCGCCTTGGGGGTGCAATGAACCACGACCACGACCAAAGCCACGACCACAGTGAACTTGGCGAGATGGACCTGCGCGTGCGCGCGCTGGAAACCGTGCTCACTGAAAAAGGCCACCTCGACCCGGCGGCGCTGGATGTGCTGATCGACACCTACCAGACCAGGATCGGCCCACGCAACGGCGCCCGTGTGGTGGCGCGCGCCTGGGCTGACCCGGCCTTTGCCGACTGGCTGGCACGCGACGCCACCGCCGCCATTGCCTCACTGGGTTACAGCGGCCGCCAGGGCGAACACATGGTGGCGGTGTTCAACACCGCCGACAACCACAACCTGGTGGTGTGCACGCTGTGCAGCTGCTACCCCTGGACGGTGCTGGGCCTGCCGCCCACCTGGTACAAGAGCGCGCCCTACCGCAGCCGCGCGGTGCAAGACCCACGCGGCGTGCTGGCCGACTTTGGCGTGGTGTTGCCCGCGGCCACCACGCTGCGGGTCTGGGACAGCACGGCCGAAGTGCGCTACCTGGTGGTGCCGCAGCGGCCGGCGGGCAGCGAGGCCTTGAGCGAAGCCGAGTTGGCCGACCTGGTGACGCGGGACTCGATGATCGGCACCGGCCTGGCCAAGGCGCCGGCAGCATGACTTACCAAACCCATGCCGACCTGGGTGGCCAACTGGGCCATGGCGCAGTCACCCCGGAAGCCGAAGGCGCGCTGTGGCATGAGGCCTTCGAGCCCAGGGCGCTGGCCATCACCCTGGCGATGGGCGCCACCGGCGCCTGGAACATCGACCAGAGCCGTGCCGCCCGCGAAACCCTGCCCGGCTACGCCCAGCTGAGCTACTACCGCATCTGGCTGGCCGCGCTGCAGCGGTTGCTGGCCGAGCGCGGCATCTTGGGCGATGACGAATTGGCGGCCGGCCGCGCGCTGCGCCCGCCAGTGCCATTGCCGCGCCAGCTGCTGGCCGCTGCCGTGCCGGCAGTGCTGGCCAAGGGATCGTCGACCGAACGCCCGGCGAGCGGCCCGCCTCGGTTTGCCGTGGGCGACCAGGTGCGCACCCGCAGCGGCGCCGTCAACCACCACACCCGACTGCCGGCTTATGCCCAGGGCAAACCAGGCACGGTGGCGCGGGTCCACGGCGCGCATGTGTTTGCCGATGCCAATGCCCAGGGCCTGGGCGAGTTGCCGCAGTGGCTGTACACCGTGGCTTTCGACGGCGCCACGCTGTGGGGCGCCGCCGCCCAACCCGGGCTGGTGGTGTCGGTGGACGCTTGGGAGCCCTATCTGCAAAGCGCCGATGCGCCCGCGCCATGAGCAATCTGCCCGCCGGCCCCGGCCAGCCAACAGCCGATGACGGCAGCAGCCCGGTGTTTGCCGAGCCCTGGCAGGCCCAGGCCTTTGCAATGGTGCTGCAACTGCACCAGCGCGGCGTGTTCACTTGGCCTGAATGGGCAGCGGCGCTCAGCACGCAAATCAGCGCGGCCCAAGCTGCAGGTGATGCCGACCTGGGCGACACCTATTACCGGCACTGGCTGGCGGCGCTGGAGGCGCTGGTGGCGGCCAAGGGCATGGCGCGCGCCGACGAATTGCAGCGCTGTGCGCGCGCCTGGGACCATGCCGCCGACCGCACACCGCACGGCCAGCCGATCATGCTTCGCGCCGATGACTACCCAGCCTGACACGGTGAACGCGCCCATTGATTTCGCCACCCAGGTGCAGGCGCTGCGCCCGCAGCTGCTGCGCTTTGCCCGCAGCCAACTGCGCAACGACGCCTGGGCTGAAGATGCGGTCAGCGACACCCTGCTGGCAGCGCTGGAAAAACCACACAGCTTTGCCGGCCGCAGCCAGCTGAAAACCTGGCTGGTGGCGGTGCTCAAGCACAAGGTGGTCGACCAGTTGCGCCGCCACAGCCGCGAGGCCACCATCCTGACCACTGACGACGGTGAAGACCTGGACGAAAGCCTGTTCGAGACCGACGGCCACTGGCGCCAGATGCCCACCGACTGGGGCAACCCCGAGGCGCACTTCGGCCAGCGCCAGTTCTTCGACGTGCTGGAGGCCTGCATGGAGCATTTGCCCGCCACCCAGGGCCGGGTGTTCCTGATGCGTGAATGGCTGGAACTCAGCACCGAGCAGATCTGCAAGGAATTGCAGATCACGCCGACCAACCTGTGGGTGCTGCTGCACCGCGCCCGGCTGCGCCTGCGTGAATGCCTGCAGCAGCGCTGGTTCAATGCCCCACCCGCAACAGGCATGGTCACGGCCAAGCCCGCACCCACGCCAAGACCTGCCTGATCCACACCACCATGAAAGTGCGACGCACCTGCAACGACGTGACCCGCCTGGTGTTCGAAAGCCAGGACCGGCCGCTGTCGCTGATGGAAACGGTGTCGCTGCGCCTGCATTGGCTGGCCTGTGGCAGTTGCCAGCGCTTTCGCAGCCAGCAGCAGCTAATGCAGCAGGCGCTGCAGCGCTGGCGGCAATACCGCGACGGTGATTGACGGCGCCGGCCGGGTGCGATCCGGTCAACGTGCCAGCAGGTCCACGTAGGCCTGGTAGCTGAAGCTGCGGTTTTTCTTCTGCCCGGTCAACTCGGTGACGATGCCCAGGCTTTGCAGCAGCATCACCGCCGCCGTGGCGGTGGGCACGGTGGTGGCCAGCCGCTCACGCACCTGCGCAATGGTGAAGCGTGGCATCAGCGGCAGCAGCTCGAACAGCCGCAGGCTGATGGCGCCGGCGCGCGCTGCGGCCAGCAACCGGCGGCGATCTGCGGCCACCTGGCTGGCCACGGCCACGATGCCCTGCTCGGCCTGGGTGGCCGCTGCTTGCACTGCGTCCAGGAAGAAGGCCACCCAGCCTTCCCAGTCACCATCGGTGCGCACGGCCGACAGGCGCCGGTAGTACTCCGCCTGGTGCTGCTTGAGCGTGGCGCTCAGCACCATCAGCGGCTCGGGCAGCAAGCCCCACAGCTCCATCAGCGCGGCAATCAGCAGCCGGCCGATGCGGCCATTGCCGTCGAGGAACGGGTGGATGGTTTCGAACTGCTGGTGCACCAGGGCCACCCGCACCAGCGCCGGCAGCTTGGGCTGGGGCTGGTGGATGAAGCGCTCCAGGTCGGCCAGCAGGCCAGCCACCTGCTCGGGCGGCGGCGGCACAAACACCGCCATGCCCGGCCGGGTGCCGCCGATCCAGTTCTGTGAGCGGCGCAATTGCCCCGGCTGCTTGCCGGCGCCGCGCACACCTTGCATCAACAGACTGTGGGCGTCGCAGAGCAGGCGCACGCACAGCGGCAGGCCATCGGGCCGGCGCAGGCTGTCCTGCACCAGGCGGAAGGCGCGCAAGTAGTTGCTGACCTCTTCCACATCCTGGGCATTGGCCACCAGCAAGCCAGCCTCGTCGTCGAACAAGTCGGTCAGCGTGGCCTGCGTGCCCTCGATCTGCGAGGTCAGCAGCGCCTCTTGCCGCACTGCGCTGTAGAGCAGCCAGTGCACCGACGGCACCAGGCCTGACATGCTGGCCAGCCGGCCCAGCGCCAGCTCGGCTGCACGCACGCCGTCCTGGTAGGACGTTGGCGCCAGCACCGGGTGGGCTGGTGGCAACGGGTGCGGCACAAACGCGCGCACCGGCTCGCCCAGCGTGCTGTGGCTGACATAGGTGCCGGTTTTGCGCATCGTGTGAAAGCCTACTTGCAACGCTGTCCGCGATAGTAAAGGATTCTTTATTTTGCGGTGCGCCTTTGAAAGCACGCCATTGAAAGCACGTCGGCCATCGACACCGATGGATCGATGGCTCAGCAAGCAGCGGCCAGCACCGTGTTCACAGCGCCCGCCAGCGTGTGTGCACCAACGACACCAGGTGCTGCACCGGCAGGCCGGTGGCAGCGGCCACGGCTGCCGCAAACGGCGGCAGGTTGGTGCATTCCAGCACCAGTGATTGCAAGTGCGGGCAGCGCCGCAGCAGTTGCTGCGCGGCAGCCACCACCTCGGCCTGGGCCAGGCCGCCATCGAGCAGCGGCAGGTTGTGCAGCAGGGTGGTCTGCAAGTGGCCACCGTCGGCCAGGCCTTGCACTGGCGTGGCAGCATCGGCGCCAGCGGCCAGCAGGTGCAACGCGCCCAGCGCTTGCGCATCCACCGTGATGACACCGGGCGCGGCCAGTGTTGGCAGCGCCAGCAGCGCCGATGTCCACACCGGCACCGGCAGCGCCGCCTGCAACGCCGCCTGGTGCTGCACCAGAAAGCCGCAACTGGTGGTGATGGCTGCCGCACCCTGGCCCACCAGCTGCCGGGCGGCGTCGATGAAGGCTGGCAGCAGTGCCGCGTCACCTTGCCGCACCACCCGCTGCGGCGACGCGCCGCCCACCACCAATGCCTGCACCGGCATCGCCCAGCTTGCCAGGTGGCCCGCATCACCCGGCAACCGCGGGAAGGCGGTGTCGAGCATCAGCAGGCCGAGAAACCGGCTCATGGCCGCCCTGCTGGCGCCACAGCCGTCACAGCAGTCACAGCCATCACAGTCATCACAGCCATCACAGCCGTCACAGTGAGGTGGCCGCCCGCGCGGCCTGGTCGTACATGCCCGACATGGTGCGCAGCAGGCGTGCCAGCTCGCCGATGTCGGCATTCAGCTCAGTGTCCAGGCTCTTGATCAGGCACTCTTCGCGCACCGCGCGGTATTGCTGCACAAAGGCCTCGCCGGTGGGCGTGGGGGCTGTAGAA
Organism: Burkholderiaceae bacterium; assembly: GCA_031398015.1. GTDB lineage: Bacteria > Pseudomonadota > Gammaproteobacteria > Burkholderiales > Burkholderiaceae_C > Pseudaquabacterium. The sequence goes on along the minus strand of JANNMP010000460.1, from coordinate 1,215 downwards.
CACCTCCTTGCCCTGCTTGCCGGCATGCGCCAGGCCAGCGGCCACCAGCTTCTTCAGCGAGTAGGCCACCACATGGGTGTCTTCGTAGTTCAGCACGAAGCAGATGTCGGCCAGCTTCTTGTTGCGGGCGCGGTGGCTGATGTGGTGCAGCAGCAGCACGTCGGTGATCGTCAGGTCAGGGCAGCCGGCGGCGGCCATGCAGCGCACGGCCCAGCGCGAGAAGGCGTTCCAGGCCACGATCAGGCCGAACTCGAACTCCGACAACTCCATCGCCTTGGGCGAGACCAGATGCACCGATGAAACGATGCCGCGTGCACGCGCGGCGGGCGATGCAGCAACGGCTGCAGCTGCAGCAGAGGGTTTACGGGGCATCGGTGTTTTCACCAGATCGTTGAAGATTCGTTGGAAATTTATCCGCAATCTCTCTAGACTTCAACGCAAATCTTCCGCCGTCCGGCATGACCCATGCTTGGGCGCAACATCCACCCGAAGGAGCCCCCATGCAATTCTTCAAACCCCTGTTGGCCGCTGCGGCGGCGCTGGCCGGTGTTGCGGCCACCACCCCCGCCGCGCTGGCACAAGTGAAATGGGACCTGCCCGCCGCCTACCCGGCCAGCAACTTCCACAGCGTCACGCTCACCGAGTTCGCCGCCGACGTCGACAAGGCCACCGGCGGCAAGCTCAAGATCACCGTGCATGCCGGCGCCTCGCTGTTCAAGGCCAACGAGATCAAGCGTGCGGTGCAAGGTGGCCAGGCGCCCATCGGCGAGGTGCTGCTGGCCAACCTGGCCAATGAGTGGCCGATCTACGCCGCCGACGGCCTGCCCTTCCTGGCCGACAGCTACGACGAGTCGATGAAGCTCTACCAGGCGCAGAAGCCGCTGATGGACAAGAAGCTGGCCGAGCAAGGTCTGATGTTGCTCTACAGCGTGCCCTGGCCGCCGCAGGGCATCTATGCCAAGAAGCCGGTCAATTCGGCGGCTGATCTGAAGGGCGTGAAATGGCGCGCCTACAGCCCGGCCACCGCCCGCATTGCCGAGCTGGTGGGCGCGCAGCCGGTCACCGTGCAGGCCGCCGAGGTGTCGCAGGCATTGGCCACCGGCGTGATGGAAAGCTACATGTCCAGCGGCTCCACCGGCGTGGACAGCAAGACCTACGAGCACCTGAAATACTGGTACGACACGCAGGCCTGGCTGCCCAAGAACGCGGTGCTGG
>JANNMP010000374.1:0-1717 GCA_031398015.1 Burkholderiaceae bacterium | reverse complement strand
CTTCGAGCAACGCCTCAAGGGCGTGTTGAAGAACCTGAAGGACTTGTCGAACGCGATTCTCTTTATCGACGAGATCCACACCCTGATCGGTGCCGGTGCGGCCTCGGGTGGCACGCTCGACGCGAGCAATCTGCTCAAGCCCGCGCTCGGCTCCGGCGCGATGAAGTGCATCGGCGCCACCACGTTCAGCGAGTACCGCGGCATCTTCGAGAAAGACGCCGCCCTGTCGCGCCGGTTCCAGAAGATCGACGTGGTTGAGCCCTCGGTTGAACAGACGGTGGAAATCCTGAAGGGCCTGAAGTCGCGCTTTGAAGAGCACCACAGCGTGAAGTACGCGCTCGGTGCCTAGCAGGCGGCGGCGGAGCTGTCGGCCAAGTTCATCAATGACCGCCACCTGCCCGACAAGGCTATCGACGTGATCGACGAAGCCGGTGCGGCGCAGCGCATCCTGCCCAAGAACAAGCAGAAGAAGACCATCACCCGCAACGAGGTTGAAGAGATCGTTGCCAAGATCGCGCGCATCCCGCCGGCCTCGGTCAGCAATGACGACCGCGGCAAGTTGAAGAGCCTGGACCGCGACTTGAAGAGCGTGGTGTTCGGCCAAGAGCCGGCCATCGACGCGCTGGCTGCTGCCATCAAGATGGCGCGCTCCGGCCTGGGCAAGCCCGACAAGCCGATCGGCAGCTTCTTGTTCAGCGGCCCCACCGGTGTGGGCAAGACCGAGGTGGCCAAGCAGCTGGCCTTCATCCTGGGCATCGAGCTGATCCGCTTCGACATGAGCGAGTACATGGAGCGCCATGCGGTCAGCCGCCTGATCGGCGCGCCACCAGGCTATGTGGGCTTTGACCAGGGCGGCCTGCTGACCGAGGCGGTGACCAAGAAGCCGCATTGCGTGCTGCTGCTCGACGAGATCGAAAAAGCCCACCCCGACGTGTACAACGTGCTGCTGCAGGTGATGGACCACGGCAGCCTGACCGACAACAACGGCCGCAAGGCCGACTTCCGCAACGTCATCATCATCATGACGACCAATGCGGGCGCCGAGACGATGAACAAGTCGACCATCGGCTTCACCAACTCGCGCCAGCAGGGCGACGAGATGGCCGACATCAAGCGCATGTTCACGCCCGAGTTCCGCAACCGGCTGGATGCCACGGTCAGCTTCCGGGCGCTGGACGAATCGATCATCCTGCGGGTGGTCGACAAGTTCCTGCTGCAGCTGGAAGGCCAGTTGTCGGAGAAGAAGGTTGATGTCACCTTCACCGACGGCCTGCGCCAGTACCTGGCCAAGAAGGGCTTTGACCCGCTGATGGGCGCGCGGCCGATGCAGCGCCTGATCCAGGACACCATCCGCCGTGCGCTGGCCGATGAGCTGCTGTTCGGCCGCCTGGTCGACGGCGGCCGGTTGACGGTGGACGTGGACGGCGAAGGCGCGGTGCAGCTCGACATCCAGCCGCCCAAGAAGAGCGACAAGCCCAAGACCGAGCCGACACCCGCTTGACGGGTTGGCTCAGCGCCCGGTGAATGCTGCCGGGTCTTGCTGAAAGTAGCGCGCCAGCAGCCCGTAGACATCGGGGTGCTCGGCGCGCAGTTCATTCGGGCTGACGAAGAACACCTCGCTGGCGACGGCAAAGAACTCTTCGATGGCGCTGGCGCCATACGGGTCGAGCAGGGTGTCGTGGCCGGCATCCACTGCATGGCAGAAGCTGTCGAAAGC
>JANNMP010000305.1:0-10211 GCA_031398015.1 Burkholderiaceae bacterium | reverse complement strand
GCCGTGGTGGCCGCGTGTGCTGGCCCTGCTGCGGGTGCTGTTGCTGCGGCCGTCGCTGGTTGCGGCGGCGCTGCTGGCGGCCTGGACAGCCGCTGATGCAGCTGCACTGCCTGCTGCCAGCCTGGCCTTGCCGCTGTGCTGGCTGGCCGAGCCGGCGCTGTTGCGCCGCGTGCGGCCGTGGCTGGCGGGCGCATGGGCGCGATTGCCGCCGGCGCGGCGCGGCAAAAGCCCATGGTGAGCGCCGCTGCCAGCCATCTGCCGGCCGCTGCGCCGGGTGGCGCGACTGGCAGCGCACCGGGCAACGCCGACATCGGCGTGCTGCTCACGCCCCGCGCGCCAGGCGGGCATGAAGTGGCGCTGGTCGGCTGGCTGTCCGACGCGGTGCACCAGCACGGCCTGCAACCCTGGATCGTGGCGCCGGGCGCGGCCTTGCGACAGGCCTGCCTGGCCGCTGGCCTGGGCCCCTGGCTGGCAACCGAGCAGGCTGGCACTGCCGGCGAGCCGTGCACACGCCGCCGTGTGCTGGCCCAGCTGCGGCGCTGGCCGGCCGGCCAGCCGCTGCTGCTGGCGCCGGGGGTGCTGCATGCCGATGCCTGGCTGCTGGCGGCTGCCGTGGCACTGCGCCACCAGCTGTGGGTGTATGTGCCGATGGCCTACAGCGCACGCCACATGGGCTGCCGCCAGGCCGCGCTGCGCGACGCGCTGCTGGCGCCCTGGCTGCGCCGGGTGCGGGCCTGGGTCACGCTGGACGGCCGCCAGGCCCATTGGCTGCAGCAGCATTGGCGCACCAGCGCGCCGGTGCACCTGCTGCCCAACATCGCCCGCTTGCCCGACGCGCCGCAGCCGCAGCCGCGGCCTGCGCCTGACCACCGGCTGCGGGTGGCATTTGTCGGCCGCTTCGACCCGGTGCAAAAAGGCCTGGACTGGCTGGCCGCGATGCTGCTGCAGCACCGCGGCTGGGCCGAGCGCTGCCGCTGGCACTTCCAGGGCCAGGGCCCGGGTGAGCTGGGGCTGCTGGCGCTGGCCAGCGCGCTGGGGCCGCAACATGTGCAGGTGTTCGGCCATGCGCCGATCCAGGCCGCGCTGGCCGCCAATGACGTGTTGCTGCTGCCGTCGCGCTATGAAGGCCGGCCGCTGGTGGCGCTGGAGGCCACGGCGCTGGGCTGGCCGGTGGTGGCCAGCCACAGCGCCGGCCTGCATGATTTGCTGCCCGACCGCTCGCTGTTCCACTTTGGTGATGCACTGGGTCTGCAGCGCGCGCTCGACAGCCTGCGCCGGCCGGCGGCGCGGGTGGCGGCGGTGGCCCATGCCCGCGAGCGGCTGTTGGCGATGCGGGCCATGCCGCGTTACCAGCGCGCGCTGGCCGACCTGGTGCGCCATGTGCAAGCGGCCGGGCCCGGCCGGCAACGCGCCGCGCCATGCTGATCCCTGCGCACAGCGGCAGCGCAGTGGCGGCGCCGCGCAGCGCTGATGCCACGTCGCGGCTGGCGCTGGGCCTGCTGCTGCTGCTGCTGCTGGCACTGCAATTCGGGCCGGTCATCGGCCTGCTGGGGCTGCGCCTGACGGGCGATGTCAGCTGGGTCTTCAACGGCGCCCTGCGTGACGCCCTGGTGCTGCTGCTGGTGGTGCTGGCGCTGTGGGCCCGCCTGGGCGCCGGCCGCACTGGCCAGGGTGGGCCGCTGCCGCCGTCGGCCCGCTGGGCCCTGCTGCTGGTGCTGGTGCTGGTGCTGATGGCGTTGGCCTCGCCCAGCCAGGGCCTGGTCACCGCGCTCAACCTGCGCCGCCTGGCCCTGGTGCCGCTGCTGGTGCTGGCCTTGCTGTGGCTGCCCTGGCGCGCGGCGCAGCTCGACCTGGCGCTGCGGCTGATCGTGGCCAGCAGCGTTGTGGTGGCACTGCTGGGCATTGCCGAGCGCCTGGCGCCGGTGCAGCTGTGGACCGACTGGCTGGAGATCGAGGCCTATACCGCCGCCAACGGTTTTGACAAGTTCGGCAGCCTGGCCCATGCCGACAGCGGCCGCTTCCATTCATGGGACCTGGAGCCCTGGACCGGCACACCCTGGCGCCGCATGGTCGCCACCTACCTGGAGCCCACCACGCTGGCCGCCGCGATGGCCGCGCTGCTGTGCCTGGCGCTGGCGCGCCGCGCGCGTGGCCACCCGTGCGGCTGGCCGCTGGCCCTGGCGCTGGTCTGCGGCCTGGCCACGCTGTCCAAGGGTTTTGTGCTGTTCCTGCTGGCGCTGGGCCTGTGGCGGCTGCTGGGTGTGCCGTCACCGCGCCAGTTGCTGGCGCTGGCGGCGGCCGGCTGCGCCGGCGCGCTGGCCGTGGCGTCATCGCAGCTCGACGGCACGCTGGCGCATGTGGCCGGCCTGGCCACGGCCTTGCAGCAGTTGGCGCAGGGCGACTGGCTGGGCCAGGGCATCGGCAGCGCTGGCAACTACAACAACGACGGCGCCGAGGTGGGTGACGAGAGCGGCCTGGGCAATGCCATCGCCCAGGTCGGGCTGGCCGGGTTGCTGCCGCTGCTGTGGGTGGCGGCCATGGCGCGTGACGTGCTGGCCACGGCCGCCGCGCGGCGCGACCCGGGCGGCCCCTGGCTGGCGGCCTGGCTGCTGTTCTGGATGCTGAGCTTTCTGTTCTCGGCCTCCAGCCTGGGCGTGGGCGGCAATGCGCTGGGCTTTGCCGCGCTGGCGCTGTACCTGCACCCGGCCGCCGCCTTGCGCCGCAGCAACTGCTGATGAACGTCACGCTGCTCACCACCCGGCTGTTCGACGTGCCGGCCAGCGGTGGCGAGCTGTGCACCGCCCGCTTGCTGGCCGCACTGCAGCAGGGTGGCCACCGGGTGCGCCTGATCGGCCGCGGCCACGCCGGCCGGCCAGGACGCGCCCTGGCTGCCGTGTCGCTGGGCCCGCCGGTGCCGGCGTTCGACACCCTGGCACCCTGGCAGCGCGCCGCCAGCCTGCTGGGCGCCCTGGCCAGCGGCCGCGCGTCCACTGTGCAGCGCCTGGCCAGCAGCACCGTGCAGCAGCGCCTGCGCCGCGCCTTGCTGGTGCCCGGCGAGCCAGCAGCCGATGCGCTGGTGGTCGACCATCTGCAAGCCTGGCAGTGGCTGGCGCCGCTGCAGGCGGTGCTGCCGGGCCACCTGCCGGCGCCGCTGCTGGTGATGCACAACCTGGAGTCCGACGGCTATGCCGAACAGGCGGCCGCCGCCAGTGGCCTGCGTCAGCAGGTGCTGCTGCGCGAAGCGCGGCTGCTGGCACGGCTGGAAGCGCAGGCGCTGCAGCACAGTGCCGCCGTGGCCTGCCTGAGCCAGCCCGACGCCGCCGTGCTGCGCCGGCGCGCCGGGCTGGACGGCCCCGATGTGGTGGTGCTGCCGGGCTACCCCTTGCCGCCGGTGGTTGCCAGCGACAGCACCGCGGTGATGGTGCCGCAGGTGTCGGGCCGCTGCATCGGCCTGTTGGGCACCTGGACCTGGGCCCCCAACCGCGTGGCGCTGCAGTGGATGCTCGACCAGGTGCTGCCGCGGTTGCCGGCGCACTGCCATTTGCTGCTGGCCGGTGCTGGTCTGGAAGGGTTGGACCTGAACCGTGCCCGCGTGCGTGTGCTGGGCCGCATCGACGACCCGCTGGCCTTCTACCGCGCAGTGCAAGTGGTGGCGGTGCCATCGCAGGGCGGCTCGGGTGTGCAGGAGAAAGCCATCGAAGCCATCGCCCATGCCAGCGCGGTGGTGGCCACACCGCAGGCGTTGCGCGGCCTGGGCCCGGGCTTGCCGGCGCATGTGCACATGGCCAGCGGGGCCGCCGAATTTGCCGCACGCTGCGCCAGCGTGCCCAGCGGGGCGGCCGACCTGCGCGCCGCTGCCACCTGGGCCAGCCAGCGCCGCGCCCATTACAGCGAGGTGCTGGGCTGGGGGCTGCGCATCTCTGCTGCCAGCCGCCGATGAGCAATGCCGGCATGCTGCGGCTGCGCCAGCGCCGGCTCAGCTGGCTGCGGCGTGACTACCTCACCCACCGCGCGCTGTGGCCGGCGCTCACGGCAGCGGTGCAGGCGGTGCTGGCTGGCCGCGACAGTGCCAGCCTGATCGTGGTTGACCTGGGCTGTGGTGAGCGGCCGTATGCCGACCTGTTCGGCGCCGCGCTGTGCATCGGCATCGACCGCAGCAGCGACGGCGCCGCGCCCGATGTGCTGGCCGACGCCGGCTGCCTGCCACTGGCCAGCGGCTGTGCCGACCTGGTGTTCTGCGCCCAGGTGATCGAGCATGTGCCCCGGCCCGATGCGCTGCTGGCCGAGTGCTGCCGCGTGCTCAAGCCGGGCGGCACGCTGGTGTTGAGCGGCCCTTTCTGGTGGCCGCTGCACGAAGAGCCGCACGACTACTGGCGCTTCACCCACCACGGCTTGGCCCGGCTGCTGCAGGCCGCCGGCCTGCAAGCGTTGTCGATCACGCCCGACACCGGCGCGGTGACGCTGGCAGCAGTGGCGCTGATCGAGGCCCTGCCGCGCTGGGCGCTGCTGCTGGTGCCGGTGGTCAATGTGCTCACGCCGGCGCTGCAGGCGCTGTCAGCCAACCGGCTGTCGACCTTGAACCATGTGGTGGTGGCGCGCCGGCCGGCGGCTGCGGGTCAGTAGTCGCCACGCGCCAGCAGCGGCAGGATGCGCAGCACCCGCAGCAGGCGGCCCAGGCGTGCCGGCTGCTGCAACACCCGGTAGACCCCTTCCAGCCCCAGGCGCTGCCACAGCACGGGCGCGCGCCGCACCTGGCCGCTGGCCAGGTCGATGGCGCCGCCAAAGCAGAACAAGCCCGCCACCTGGCCATCAAGCGCGCCCATCAGGCTGTGGGCAAAGCGCTGCTCCCGCGTGGCGCCAAGACCCAGCACCACATAGTGCGGCGCCTGGGCGCGGATGGCCGCCAGCGCGTTGGCCAGCGCCTGGCGCTCACTGGCCTGGCCGGGCTGGTACAGCGGCGGGGCATATCCCGCCACCTGCAGGCCAGGCCACTGCTGGCGCAGCCGCTGCACCGCACCGCCATTGGCCAGCGGCGTGCTGCCCAGCAGCAGCAGGCGCTGGCCCTGGCGGGCACAGTGGGCGGCCAGCACGCCGATCAGATCAGAGCCGGCCAGCTTGTGCAGTGTGTTGCCCGGGTACTTGCGGCGCAGCGCCCACCACAGCCACTGGCCGTCAATGCTGATGCGCACCCGGGGCGAGCGGATCAGCGCCTGCAGCAACGGGCTGCTGTCCAGCGACAGCGCGATCTCGGCATTCAAGGTCAGATAGGTCCAGCACACCGGCCCGGCCGGCGGCGGGAAGTGCTGGTGTTCGGTGATCGGAAAGCGGCCGAAGTGCAGCGCCGCGCCGGCACGGGTGTCGGTGGCTGGCGCAGCCGATGCGGCTGGCTGCAGCACCTGGGCCAGGCTGTGGCTTGTCATGGGTCGCCCACGGCACTGCGCTCGCCCGGTGGTGGCAGCGGTGGCGGCGGCGGTGGTGGCGTGCGCCCGGCAGGCTTGGCCGCGTCGATCAGCTGGTGTGCCAGCGCCTGCGCCACCGCCTGCGCACGGTTGCCGGCATTGAGCTTGCGCAGGATTTTCTGGATGTGGTTCTTCACCGTCAGCGGGCTGATGCCGAGCACGGTGGCGATCTCCTGGTTGCTCAGGCCCTCACGCACCCAGCGCAGGATCTGGCGCTCGCGCTCGGTGACCACGCCGGTGGTGGCGCTGGTGGCAGCCGCTGCTGCTGGGCCGGCGGCCGGTCGTGCGAGGGCCGCGCCCAGGCTGCCTGCCGTGCCCTGCAGCACCAGCTCATTGGCGCTGACGCGCTGCCAGGTGCTGTGCAGGTGCGGCAGCATCAGGTCCAGGCAGGCGCAGCGTTGCGCCAGGCTGGCGCTGGCGGCCAGGCCGTCGGCGGCGCCCAAGATGAACAACGATTCAATCTCGTCGGGACGCTGTGGCCGCGACACACCATGCACCAGCAGATGGCTGCAGCCCAGCGCGGCGCGCACGCGCTGGCCGGCTGCGGCAGCGGCCGTGCCCAGGCGTGCCATGTCCACGGCCACCGGCTGGCTGCGGCCGCCCAGCCAGGCCTGCACCAGTGCAGCGGGCAGAGCGCTGCCGGCATCGCTGAACTGCTGCAGCACATCGGCAGGCAACACCAGGTTGTAGAAGGCGTCGAGCACCAGCGCGCGGCGCTGGCGCTGGTAGGCACCGCACACCAGCAGCTGGTGTGGCAGCAGCGCCTGCATCTGGCTTTGCGTCCAGACAAAGAACTGGTGGCGCCGGCGCACGGCCGGCGCGGCTTCGACCAGCCGCACCACGGCCTGGGCTTGGCCAGGGTTGAGGATCAGCGTTTCGCTGCCTTCGCACGGGCGGTCGGTGTTGGTGGATGTGGGCGTCATGGCGTGGGCCTTGTGCTGCTTGCCGTACCGGCTGGGTTCGGGCGCCCTGCGGCTGGGCGGCGTGGCGTGATCACGAACAACCATTCGCTGGCCAGCGTGGGCCGCAAGGGCGTGACAACGGTGGCAGGCGTTGTCTCGGCACTGGGCGCGGCATCGCGGCTGTCGATGCCCGGCGGCAGACCATGCCGGCGCTGCAGCGGCCGCTGCGACCGGCTGTGCAGGCCGACGATGCCGCCGTCGGCATCGCGCAGCAGCACCCAGTCGGCAGCGCCGGTGAACGGGTCGGCCCAGGCCTGGCGCAGATGGTGGCGCGGTGTCGGCCAGCGCTTGTCATGCAGCAGGTCGGCTGGCTGTTGCGGCAGCGCTGGCTGGCCTTCGGGTGTCTGGTCATGGAAGCGCTGCAGCGCGTCGCGCCACTGCAGGCCGCGCCACAGCAGCTCGGTCTCGCGCTCGCGCTGGGCGGCAGCCTGCCATTGCGTGCCCAGTGCCGCCAGGCCGGCACCCAGCGCGGCCAGGCTGAACAGCAGCAGCAGGTAGCTGAAGCCGCGTGCCGGGGTTCGATGTTCACCAATCGGCATACAGCTCTCCATCCCGGCTGCGGCCGGCCGCGCCGCTGCGCACGTCCCACACCTGGCCGGGCAGGGCGCTGTCGGCTGCGGGCTGCAGCGCCACCCAGCTGTCGCGCTGGCCGGTCAACGGGTCTTCGGGCAGGTGGCGCAAGTAGCGTTGCTCGGCCAGCTCTTGCAGGCTGTCGGGGTAGCGGCCACGGTCAGCGGCGAACTGGTCGATGGCGTCGCGCATCACCTTCAGGCTGCTGCGCAGGCTGGTCTCGCGCGCCCGGTCCAGGCTTTGCAGGTAGCGCGGTGCGGCAATCGACACCAGCAGCGCCACGATGGCCATCACCACGATCAGCTCGATCAGCGTGAAGCCGCGCCGGTGGTGGCTTGGGTTGCGGTCCACTGCGCTCTCACCAGTCTTGGTAGCGGCTGCCGTCCAGGGCCAGCAGGCCCGAGCGTGAGCGCAGATCGAACACGTCGCGGCCAGGGTCCGGTGCTTCGGGCGGGCTGCTGCTGGCGCGGGTGGACCAGGTGTCGGCTGCGGCCAGTGCGGGGTCGGCAAACGGGTCACGCGGCAGGCGGCGCAGCAGGTACAGACGCGCGCCGTTGTCCTGCGGCTGGCCTTGCGCATCGAGCAACGCCACACCCTGCACCAGCACCGCCAGGCTGGCCGGCCAGGGTGAGCCCTCGGGCCCGGCAGCGATGCGCCGGTCCTCCACCGCAACGCGGTGGGCGTCGAGTGCGCTGCGAATGCTGCGCAGGCCCTCGCGCAGCGCCAGTTCTTGCGCCCGGCGGCGGGTCAGCTCCTGCAGCGGCCATGCCGCAGCGGCGAGGATGCCGACGATGGCCAGCACCACCAGCAGCTCGATCAAGGTGAAGCCGCGGCGCGCCGGTTTCATGGCCTGGCCTCGCCCGGGGTGCTGGGGGCTGACGGTGTGGCGGCGGGTGTGGCGGCCGGGCTGACGACCGCTGGCACCTGCAGCACGGCGTCACCGTCCACCCGCAGTTCAGCGGGCAGGCCCGACAGCTGCAGCTCCAGGCGCTGCCCGGCGGCGGCGGGCAACACCCGCAGCACCAGCACCGCCTGGCCGCGCGGTGTCAGCTGGAACGGCGCCCGGCCCGGCACCGCATCGGCGGCAGCAGAGGCCCACTGCAGCGCCTGGGCGTCGAACAGCAGCTCACCACTGACCGCCAGGCTGCTGCGGTTCTGCAGCGTCACCGACGCCGTCTCGCCCACCGCAGCCCGGCCCGATGCCGACAGCAGCAGGCTGGCACCAGCGTCAGCGGCGGCATTGGCGACAGCAGCAGCGGCATCGTCAGGCGGCCGCGCCGCCACTGCGCCACTGCCCACCCCCACGCCGGCCCGCGCCGACGGCGACAGCCGCAGTGACCTGGCACCGGGCTGGCTGTCGGTGCCCGATGCGGTGGTGGCCGCCGCCACGCTGGGCAGCGCCAGCGGGCGCAGGATGCGGGGCGTGATCAGCATCACCACCTCGGTCTTGTTGCGGGTGTCGCTCTGGGTGCCGAACAGCTTGCCCAGCAGCGGTGCACGCGACAGCCCCGGCACACCCACCGCGCGCTGGCGGTCCTCGTCATTGATCAGGCCGGCCAGCACTTGCGTTTCGCCGTCTTTCAGGCGCAGCGTGGTGCTGCTGCTGCGGGTGCCCACCTGGTAGGCCAGCGAGCCGCCGGGGCCGCTCACTTCACGCAGCAGGTTGCTGACCTCCATCAGCACCCTGATGGTGACATCGCCGTCGAGTGCCACGGTGGGCTCGACCTCCAGCTTCAAGCCGACATCGAGGTAGCTGACCGAGGTGGACACGCCCACGTTGACCGCTGCGGTGGTGGTGAACACCGGCAGCTTCTCGCCGATCTGGATCCGGGCTTTCTCGCGGTTGCGGGCGCGGATGCTGGGGTTGGCCAGCAGGTTGGTGCTGCCGGCGTCGCCGCGCAAGGTGGCCAGCAGCGCCGGGTTGGCGATGCTGGCGCTGAAGTTGCCACGCTGGCCAAGTTCGATCTGACCGCTGGCGCCGGTGATGCCGTACTGCACCGTGGTGGGCCATGACAAGCCCAATTCGTCGAGCCGGTTGCTGGCCACCTCCATCACTTCGACCGCCAGCATCACCTCGGGCTCGGGCAGGTCCAGCGTGGCCACCAGGCGCTCGACCTGGCGCACCACCTCGGGTGTGTCGCGCAGCACCAGCAGGTTCAGGCGCTCGTCGGCATGCAGGTCGCGGGTCTTGGTCATGGTGCGCACCAGGGCCAGCACCTGCTTGGCGTCGGCATTGCCCAGGTACAGCGTGCGGGTCACCAGCTCCTGGTGCTCACGCTGCTTGGCCGGCGTGTTGGGGTAGACCAGCACGGTGTTGTCGTTGAGCAGCTTGCGGTCGAGCTGCTGGGTGGCCAGGATCACGCGCAGGGCCTCGTCCAGCGACAGCTGGCGCAGGAACACCGTGACCTTGGCGTCACCGCGCACGTCCTTGTCGAAGACGAAGTTCACGCCGCTGCTGCGGGCCAGGGCCTCGAACACCTGGCGCAGCGTCGCTTCGCGGAACTCGAGTGCCACCGGTTTCTGGAATGCGGCCGACAAGGCAATGGGCAACTCGCCGGGCGCGGTGCCTGCCATCGCCGCCGCGCGCTGGGCGTCGGCTGCTGCTGCGTTGCTGGCATTGGTTCGCACATCGGCCTGGCGCTGCAGGGCCTGGCGCGCCAAGCTGCGCTGGGTGTCGATGCCGGCCAGCCGGGCGTGCGCAGGCGCCAGGGCGCGGGCGCGTTCTGCCAGTTGGTCAGCCTCGTCAAGGCGGCCGCCGGCCAGCGCCATCTCGGCGCGTGACAGGGCCTGCACCACCACCCTGTCACGCTGGCGGCTGTGGGCGGTGTGCAGCGTGGCCTCGTCAGGGTTGCGTTGCATCGCCGCGTCCAAGCTGGCCAGCGCTTCTTCATAGCGGCCGTCGCGCGACAGGCGCTCGGCGTCGTCGATGGCGGTGCTGGCGCAGCCGCCGAGCAGGCTGATCAACACGGCCACCGGCACGACGACCAGCCAGCGGGCCATCATGGCTGCAGCCCGCTGGGTGCGCCGGGCACCGCCACCGCATCGCCGCTGGCCAGCCCCCGCGCCTGCAGCGCGCCATTGGCGCCACGCTGCAGGCGCCAGCGGCCGTCCAGCGTGTCGCCCAGGCGCAGCGCCAGGGTGCGCTGGGCGTTGCCCAGCAGCACCTGGGGCGTGCTGCCGTCGTCGAGCTGGCCGATCCAGCGGTACGGGAAGTCTTGGG
>JANNMP010000291.1:0-6669 GCA_031398015.1 Burkholderiaceae bacterium | reverse complement strand
CCTGGCGGCCATCGACAGCGTCATGCTGGCTGCGCTGCGGCCCCGGCTGTTGGGCTAAGCCAGCGCAGCGCGCAACGCCGCCAACAGCTCATCGGGCACCTCGGCCGCCAGGCTGTGGCCCGAGGCCAGCACCACCGTCTTGGCTTTCAATGCCGCCGCCAGCGCACGCGCGGCGCGTGGCGGTGTCATCTGGTCGGCGCTGCCCAGCACCAGGGTGGTCTGGGCCTGCACCCGGGCAGCCGCGACCATGGCGCCGCTGTAGGCGTCGCAGACGCTGAAGTCATGGTGGAACAGGTTGACCGCACAGCCGGCCGCGTTTGGCCCGGCCAGCGTGCGCCGCATCAATGCCCGGTTGCTGCCGTGCAGCCACATGCCAGGGCCGGGGCAACTGGGCTTGGCCGCCAGCGTGCTGATGGAGAACGCATTGACCATGTCGATGGCTTTCAGCGGCGCATCGCGCGCAGTGTCGAGCAGCGCCTGCGACACCTTCATCGGGTCGGCCGTGCCCACCATCACCAGCCGGCCCACCAAGGCCGGTGCACGCGCTGCAGCCTCCAGAGCGATCAACGAGCCCATGCTGTGGCCCACCAGTGTGGCCTGGCCAGTTTGCTGCACACCGGCCGCTGCCAGCAGGGCCAGCAGCCAGTCAGCCGTGGCTTCGACGCTGGGCAGCGCCGGGCCGGCACTGCGGCCGTGGCCGGGCAAGTCCACCGCCAGCACGCCAAAACCATGGTGGGCGCACCAGCGCGCCAGCAGCGTCCAGACGCTGTGGTCGTGCAGCGCACCGTGGATGAAGGCCACGCAGGGCAGCGCTGGGTCAAAGGCCTTGCCGCCGGTGTAGGCGTGGGCCGGCACGCCGTTGATGTGCAGGTTCATGCTGAATGCCCTGGCGTGTTTTGCGCCACCTTCAGCGCCCGCTTCAGGTCGTCGATCAGGTCATCGGGGTCTTCCAGGCCGATCGACAGCCGGATCGTGCCGGGGCCGATGCCAGCGCGCGCCAGCGCCGCGTCGTCCATGCGGAAGTGGGTGGTCGACGCCGGATGGATCACCAGGCTGCGGCAATCACCCACATTGGCCAGGTGCGAGAAGATTTTCAGCGCCTCGATGAAGGCCACGCCCTGCTGGCGGCTGCCTTTCAAGTCGAAGCTGAACACCGCGCCGCAGCCGCGTGGCAGCAGGGCCTTGGCCAGCGCATGGCTGGGGTGCGATTCAAGCTCGGGGTAGCCGACGCGGCCGACCATGGCGTGGCCGGCCAGCATGGCCACCACCTTGCGGGTGTTCTCCACATGCCGGGCCATGCGCAGCGGCAGGGTTTCAATGCCTTGCAGGATCAGCCAGGCGGTGTGCGGGCTCATGCAGGCGCCGAAATCACGCAGGCCCTCGCGGCGGGCGCGCAGCAGAAAAGCGCCCACCGTGCTCTCGTCGCTGAACACCATGCCGTGAAAGCCGTCGTAGGGCTGGCTCAGCTCGGCGAAGCGGCCGCTTTTGTCATTTGCGGTGGCCCAGTCAAACGCGCCTGAATCCACCAACAGCCCGCCCACCACGGTGCCATGGCCCGACAGGAACTTGGTGGCCGAGTGGAAGATGAGATCAGCGCCGTGGTCAAAGGGTTTGAGCAGCCAGGGCGGGGTGAAGGTGCTGTCCACCAACAGCGGCAGGCTGGCCTGGTGGGCGATGGCGGCCACGGTCGGGATGTCCAGCACATCCAGCCCCGGGTTGCCCAGGGTTTCGCCGAACAGCAGCCGGGTCTCGGGCCGGATGGCGGCACGCCAGCCGTCGATGTCACCAGGCTGCACGAATGTGGTGCTGATGCCGAAGCGGCGCAGCGTGTAGTCCAGCAGGTTGTGGCTGCCGCCGTACAACGCGCTGCTGGCCACGATGTGGTGGCCGGCGCCGGCCAGCGTGCTGATCGCCAGGTGCAGAGCCGCCTGACCACTGGCCGTGGCGATGGCACCCACGCCGCCTTCCAGCGCGGCGATGCGCTCTTCCAGCACCGCATTGGTGGGGTTGCTGATGCGGCTGTAAACATGGCCCGAGCGCTCCATGTTGAACAGCGACGCCGCATGCTCGCTGCTCTGGAACACGAACGATGTCGTGAGATGGATCGGCGTGGCGCGGGCGCCGGTGCTGGGGTCGGGCACGGCGCCGGCATGCAGCGCCAAGGTGTCGAATCCGGGGTCGCTGTGGCCAGGCATGGTCAATGCGTGCGCTGCGGCGCGCGCCAGGGTGTTGTGGCAGCGGATTGTGTGCTATGTTTTTCAACCCGCCCGAGCAGCCTGTCGCGCGTGCCACCTCAGGAGAACACCCATGAAAGTCAGCGACATCCTCCGTGTCAAGGGCAGCACGCTGTACACCGTGCAGCCCAGCCAGCCGCTGGCCGAGGCGGTGCAGACCATGGCCGAATACGACATCGGTTCGCTGGTGGTGATGGAGCACGGTGACCTGGTGGGCATGCTCACCTTCCGCGAGGTGATCGGTGGCATCTTCAAGAACGGCGGCTCGGTGGGCACCATGACCGTGCGCTCGGTGATGGACGATGCACCACTGACCTGCACGCCCGAAACCGAGATCGACGAAGTGCGCCGCATGATGCTGGGCCGCCACGCCCGCTACATGCCGGCACTCGACGGCAAGACGCTGATGGGCGTGATCTCGTTCTACGACGTGGCCAAGGCGGTGGTCGATGGCCAGGATTTCGAGAACCGCATGCTCAAGGCCTACATCCGCGACTGGCCGGTGGAAGAAGCCGACGCCGACGCGCCGAAACTCTAGGCCGGCGCTGACACAATCCAACAGGCCGGCGCCGGTGCGCCGGCCTTTGTCTTTCTTGACGGTCCCACCATGCCCGGCAGCACCTTCGGCAGCTTGTTCTGCGTCACCAATTTCGGCGAAAGCCATGGGCCCGCCATCGGCTGCGTGATCGACGGCTGTCCGCCCGGCATGGCGCTGGCGGTTGATGACATCCAGCCCGAGCTTGACCGGCGCCGCCCCGGCACCAGCCGCCATGTCACGCAGCGCAACGAGCCCGACGCTGTCGAGATCCTGTCGGGCGTGTACGAGGGCCTGACCACCGGCACGCCGATCTGCCTGTTGATCAAGAACACCGACCAGCGCAGCAAGGACTACGGCAACATCCTCGACACCTTCCGCCCCGGCCATGCCGACTACAGCTACTGGCGCAAGTACGGCCTGCGTGACCCACGCGGCGGCGGCCGTGCATCGGCCCGCCTCACCGCGCCCACGGTAGCGGCCGGCGCGGTGGCCAAGAAGTGGCTGCACCAGCAGCACGGCACCCGCTTCAGCGGCTGGATGAGCCAGCTGGGTGACATCGTGATCCCGTTTGACGACGCGTCGCAGATTCCACTGAACCCGTTTTACGCCCCCAATGCCGCCATCGTGCCGCAGCTGGAGGCCTACATGGATGCGCTGCGCCGCGACGGTGACAGCTGCGGCGCCCGCATCGAGGTGCGTGCCCATGGTGTGCCGCCCGGCCTGGGTGAGCCGCTGTACGACCGGCTGGACGCCGACATCGCTTTCGCGATGATGGGCTTGAACGCGGTCAAGGGCGTGGAAATCGGCGACGGCTTTGCGGTGGTGGCCCAGCGTGGCAGCCACCATGGTGATGAGCTGAGCCCGGCCGGCTTTGCCAGCAACCACGGCGGTGGTGTGCTGGGTGGCATCAGCACGGGGCAGGATCTGGTGGTGCGCATCGCCATCAAGCCCACCAGCTCGATCCGCACCCCCAAGGCCAGCATCGACCGCAGCGGCGCGCCCACTGTGGTGGAGACGTTCGGCCGCCACGACCCCTGCGTGGGCATCCGCGCCACGCCCATCGCCGAAAGCCTGCTGGCGCTGGTGCTGATGGACCATGCGCTGCGCCACCGCGCCCAGTGCGGTGATGTGCGCCTGGCCACGCCGGCAGTGCCGGCGCAGGCGCCGGGTTCTGCCACGGCTTGATCAGCGCGCGCCAGCGCCGCCGGTCGGCGGCGCCCTGACCCGTTGCGGTGCGGGCGCACTGCTCAAGCCTCACGCAGCAGTTCCTGCATGAGGCGGCGCACGATCGGCAGCGCCGGTGCCTCGCTGCGGCCGGCCAGCGTGACGATGGCGAACCGCGCGGTCGCATTCAACGCCGGTTTCATCACCAGTTCTGCCAGATCGGGACCTGCGGCCCGGATGGCGATCAGCACAGCGTCGGTGTGCCGCGTCAATTCAACCAGGCTCGGAATCTCCTCGCAGCGCAGCGTGACGCAGCACGCCGGGTGCGCGTCGGGCCCGTAGCGCTCGACCAGCACACGCGCCACTTCGTCACTCAGTGGCGTCGATGCGATCGGATACGCCCCCAGTTGATCGAAGGTCACGCCACCACGCTTGCGAAGCAGCGGGTGGCCGCGCCGGCACAGGAAGGCGCCACGCATCTCGCAGGGCTCGGTGGCGTGCAAATCGGGAGCCGGCGTCAGCGAACGCGCATCGACCACCAGCGCGTCGAGCGTGCGTTCGCGCAAGCTGCGTTCGAGCAGCTCGGTGCGGCCACGCGAGATCTCGAGATGCAATTGCGGATGCTGGATGGCCATGTGCATCAGCAGCGGTGTCATCAGCAAGGCGCCTGGCCCCGAGCCGAGGCCGATACGCAGCGATCCGGCCATGCCGCGTGCCAACTGCTGGCCACTCTCGCGCAGGTCGTCGGCTGCGAGCACGAGCTGGCGTGCCCGCTCCACGACCTCGCGTCCGAATGGCGTGACCTCGCTGTGCCGGCCGATGCGGTCGAACAGCTGTTGGCCGAGTTCAGTTTCGAGCGCGCGGATGCTGCGGCTCAAGGCTGGCTGAGTCAGGAACACGGCGAGGGCCGACTTGCTGAACGAGCCGGTCTGCGCCAGCGAAATCAGGTGTCGCAACTGGACGAGGGTCATGGCCGGGCTCCGAGCGTCAATGCGCTGAACTCATGCTAGTGCATAGAACAATGCATTGGACTCTGCATTGACCGGCCCCTACATTGGCCTTGCCCGAATCCACCGACGCCGTGACGCCCCAGACGGCCCCCTCCAGGAGTTGCCATGACGAAACCCACTTTCCACCGCTCGCTGGCCTTGCTGGCCGGCCTGCTGCTCGGCGCTGGAGCGGCCATGGCACAGAGCTGGCCTGCCAAGCCGGTCAACCTGATGGTGCCGTACCCGGCGGGCGGACCGTCGGACGCCATCGCGCGCATCTTCTTCAACCCGCTCGGCAAGGAGCTGGGGCAGCAGGTGCTGGTGGAAAACCTGGGCGGCGTCAGCGGCGCGCTGGCGGCGCAGAAGGTGCTGGCCGCGCCGGCCGACGGCCACTACATCTTTCAAGGCTCGCCCAACGAGGTGATCCTGTCGCCGCTGGCCAATGCAGCGGTCAAGCTGAAGACGGAGGACTTCCGCCTGGTGCACCCGGTGGCCGATGCGGTGATGGTGTTCGTGACGCGCAAGGACCTGCCAGTCAACAGCGTCGATGAACTGATCGCACTGGCCCGCAAATCAGCCGACAAGCCGCTGACCTATGGCAGCGTGGGCATCGGCTCGCTGTACCACCTGATCCTCGAGAACGTGCAGGCCGCAACAGGCGTCAAGCTCGCGCATGTGCCGTACAAGGGCAACGCGCCGCTGCTGCAGGACATCGGCGGCGGCCAGGTCGACTTTGCCGTGCTGGTCTACAGCGCCGCGATGGGCGCGCTGGCCGAGCAGGGGCGCATGAAGGTGATCGGCCAACTCGGCGCGCAGCGCTCGGAGCTGCTGAAGAACGTGCCGACGGTCAGCGAGGGGCAGGAGCTGAAGAACTTCTCGTACAAGATCTGGACCGGCTTCATGGTGCCGAAGAACACGCCCGAAGACGTCGTCGTGCGCTTGCACGCCGCCATCGGCAAGACGCTGCAAGACCCGGCGGTGCGCACGCAACTGGCAGCGCAGACCCAGGTCGTATCGGCGCCGATGACGCTGGCCGAGTCGGCGAAGTTTTTCGAGGCCGAGACGGCGCGCTACCGCACCATCGCCAAGCAGATCCACCTGCAGCCGCAGTGAGCCGGTCGTGACCTACCTGTTGCACGCGCTGCAAGCCCGGGCCGGTGAGTTCATCAGCCTGCGCCACGACATCCACCGCCACCCCGAACTGGCCTTCGAGGAGCACCGCACCGCCGCCCTGGTGGCCGACAAACTCGAAGGCTGGGGTTATGCGGTCGAGCGCGGCATCGGCGGCACCGGTGTGGTCGGCACGCTGGTGCGCGGCCAGGGCGGCAAGCGTCTGGGTATTCGCGCCGACATGGATGCGCTGCCGGTCACTGAGGCCAGCGGCGCCGAGTGGACCAGCGTGCATGCCGGCGTGATGCACGCCTGCGGCCACGACGGCCACACGGCGATGCTGCTGGCTGCGGCGCGCCATCTGGCCGAGCAGGGTGCGTTCGACGGCACGCTGCACCTGATTTTCCAGCCGGCCGAAGAAGGCGGCGGCGGCGCGCTGCGCATGATGGAAGACGGCCTGTTCGAGCGTTTCCCCTGCGACGCCATCTTCGCCATGCACAACATGCCCGGCATCGAGCAGGGCCGCCTGGTGCTGCGCGAGGGCGCGGCGATGGCCTCGTCGGATTACGCCACGATCACGCTGCACGGCATCGGCGGCCACGGCGCGATGCCGCAGCGCGCGGCCGATCCGATC
>JANNMP010000253.1:0-2436 GCA_031398015.1 Burkholderiaceae bacterium | reverse complement strand
ACTGGCGCGGGCAAGTCGGTGGGGCATCAACGCGATGATCCTGAGCCTGCTCTACAAGGCCGAGGCGCGTGATGTGCGGCTGATCCTGATCGACCCGAAGATGCTGGAGATGAGCGTCTACGAAGGCATCCCGCACCTGCTGTGCCCGGTGGTCACCGACATGAAGCAGGCTGCCAACGCGCTGAACTGGTGTGTGGGCGAGATGGAGCGCCGCTACAAGCTGATGAGCAAGCTGGGCGTGCGCAACCTGGCCGGCTACAACAAGAAGCTCGATGACGCCAAGGCGCGTGGCGAGCTGCTGCCCAACCCCTTCAGCCTGACGCCTGCTGAATTGGGAGGTGAACCCGAGCCGCTGCAGCGCCTGCCCTTCGTGGTGATCGTCATCGACGAGCTGGCCGACCTGATGATGGTGATCGGCAAGAAGATCGAGGAGCTGATCGCCCGCCTGGCGCAGAAGGCACGCGCCGCCGGCATCCACCTGATCCTGGCCACGCAGCGCCCCAGCGTCGACGTGATCACCGGCCTGATCAAGGCCAACATCCCCACGCGCCTCTCCTTCCAGGTCAGCAGCAAGATCGACAGCCGCACCATCCTTGACCAGATGGGCGCCGAGGCGTTGCTGGGCCAGGGCGACATGCTCTACCTGACGCCCGGCGGCGGCCAACCGGTGCGGGTGCACGGCGCGTTTGTGTCTGACGAAGAAGTGCACCGCGTGGTCGAGTACATCAAGAGCCAGGGCGCGCCCAACTACATCGAGGGCATCCTCGAAGGTGGCACGCTCGATGGCGACGCCGATGGCCCGGGCGGCGCCGGGGCAGGGGGCGGCGACATGGAAGCCGACCCGATGTACGACCAGGCGGTGGCGATCGTGCTGCAGAACAAGAAGGCGTCGATCTCGCTGGTGCAGCGCCATCTGCGCATCGGCTACAACCGCGCCGCGCGGCTGCTCGAGCAGATGGAGAAGTCGGGCCTGGTCTCGGCCCTGTCGTCCAGCGGCAACCGTGACCTGCTGGTGCCCGGGCGCGACGAATGAGCGGCAGCTTCACAACCATGCGCCGCCTGGCACTGGCTGCTTGCCTGGCGGCGTTTGCACAGGCTGCGCTGGCCGACGCAGTGGACACCTTGCGCGAGTTCAGCCGTGATGTCAAAACCGGCCGCGCCGACTTCAGCCAGACGGTGACCTCACCCGACGGCGCGAAGAAAAAAACCTCGACTGGCAGCTTCGAATTCAGCCGCCCCAACCGCTTCCGCTTTGCCTACAACAAGCCGTTCGAACAGGTCATCGTCAGTGACGGCGCCAAGGTCTGGCTGCATGACATCGACCTGAACCAGGTCAGCGTGCGGCTGCTTGACCAGGCGCTGGGCGGCACACCGGCGGCGCTGCTGGCCGGCGGCGCGCTGGAGCGTGATTTCAACCTCAGCGTTTTGCCCAGCCGCGACGGGCTCGATTGGGTGCAGGCCACACCACGCGCCAAGGACGGCACGGTGGCCCAGCTGCAGGTGGGCTTTCGCGGCAAGCTGCTGGCGGCACTCGAGATCACCGACGCCTTCGGCCAGCGCTCGCTGCTGCAGTTCAGCGGCGTGCAGCAGGGCCTGGCGCTGGCCGCCGAGCGCTTTCGCTTCGTGCCGCCGCCCGGGGTGGATGTGATCGGGCCCTGAGGCCCACCGGCCATGGCAGCGCTGCAGGATTCGTTGTTCGCGCCGGCCGCTGGCGACGGTGCTGCGCCATCGGCCACACCCACCTTGTTGGCCCAAGCGCCATTGGCCGAACGCCTGCGCCCGCAGACCCTGGCCGAAGTCATTGGCCAGGCGCACCTGCTGGGCCCGGGCCGGCCGCTGCGGGTGGCGTTCGACGCCGGCCGCGTGCGCTCGATGATTCTGTGGGGCCCGCCAGGCGTGGGCAAGACCACGCTGGCACGCCTGGTGGCCCAGCATGTCAGCGCGCGCTTTGTGGTGTTGAGCGCGGTGCTGGCGGGTGTGAAGGACATCCGCGAGGCGGTGGACGCAGCCCGCGCTGCGCTGGCTGCATCGGGCCGCGCCACCATCGTCTTCGTCGATGAAGTGCACCGCTTCAACAAGGCGCAGCAAGACGCGTTTTTGCCGCATGTCGAATCGGGCCTGTTCACCTTCATCGGCGCCACCACCGAGAACCCCAGCTTCGAGGTCAACTCCGCGCTGCTGAGCCGCGCCACGGTGTTTGTGCTCAAGCCGCTGGACGATGCCGACCTGGCGGCGTTGATCGGCCGTGCGCAAACCCTGTTGGCCGCGCCACCGCTCACCGATGCCGCGCGCCAGCGCCTGATCGGCCATGCCGACGGTGACGCCAGGCGCCTGCTCAACGCCTACCAGGCCTTGGTCGATGGCTTGGCCGACAACGGTGCCGCGCCGCCCGCGCAAATCGACGAAGCCCGCCTGGAGCACACGCTGGGCGAGTTG
>JANNMP010000744.1:0-3123 GCA_031398015.1 Burkholderiaceae bacterium | reverse complement strand
TGGCCCAGCGGGTCGATCTCGGTCAGCCAGCCCTGCGGCAGGCGCTGCACCAGCTTGCGCGCCAGGCTCAGGCCGTTGGCGTGGATGCCGCTGGAGTCGAGCAGCACGATGGCGTCGCCGTCGGCCAGCTTGTCGCCCACGCTCAGGCGCTGCTTGGGGTTGATCAGGCCGGTGCAGGCGGCCGCCAGGTCGATGCGGCCGGCCTCGACGATGCCGGCCAGCGCCGGCGTCTCGCCGCCGCCCCAGGCCACGCCGCAGGCGTCGCAGGCGGCTTTCCAGCCCGCCACCAGGGCCTGGGCGCGGTCGGCATCGGCAAACCAGTCAGAGCCACCGGCGGCCCAGTAGGCTTGCACCACCAGCGGTGTGGCGCCCACGGTGATGAGGTCGTTCACCGCCATGGCGATGGTGTCTTGGGCAATGCCCGCATACCAGCTGCGCCCGGTGAGCGCGGCCATTTCGTCGGCCACCAGCGCTTTCGAGCCCAGGCATTCAACGATGCTGGCCAGGTAAAACGGGCCCACATCCACCACATAGGCCGATTCACCGCGCGAGGCTGCCACCTCAGTGAAGCCATGGCCCGCCAGGTGGCTTGCCGTGGCGGCGGCCGCACGCTGGGCGCTGACCTTCAGCGGGTCGATCAGGTCGTAGTTGACGCCCGCCTGGGCGTAGCTCAAGGTGTCGTGGCTGGCGGGGGCATGGGGTGTAGGCATGGCCGCAATTATCGGCGTGGCCCCTGCGGTGGCCTGAGGCCGGCAAGGGCTGGCGCCGGCAGGGGGCGCCCTAGAATGGATCGATGTCCCACGTCGTCCTGGCCCGCAAGTACCGGCCCCGCAGCTTCGAGCAGATGGTGGGCCAGGCGCATGTGGTGCAGGCGCTGGGCAATGCGCTGCAAAGCGGCCGCCTGCACCATGCCTACCTGTTCACCGGCACCCGCGGCATCGGCAAGACCACGGTCAGCCGCATCCTGGCCAAAAGCCTGAACTGCACCGGGCCAGATGGCTTGGGCGGCATCACCGCACAGCCCTGCGGTGTGTGCCAGGCCTGCACCGAGATCGATGCCGACCGCTACATCGACTACACCGAGTTGGACGCCGCCAGCAACCGCAGCATCGACGAAATCCGTGACCTGATCGAGCGCGCCGCCTACAAGCCCAGTGTCGGCCGCTTCAAGGTGTTCATGATCGACGAGGCCCACCAGCTCACCAAGGACGCGTTCAACGCGCTGCTGAAGACGCTGGAAGAGCCACCCGACTACCTGAAGTTCGTGCTGGCCACCACCGACCCCGACAAGATGCTGCCCACGGTGCTGAGCCGCTGCCTGCAGTTCAACCTGCGGCCGATGGCGCCCGAGACCGTGGCCGCGCATTTGCAGCAGGTGCTGGCGGCCGAGGGCGTGGTGGCCGATGCCGGCGCCGTGCGGCTGCTGTCGCGTGCGGCGCGCGGCTCGATGCGCGACGCGCTGTCGCTCACCGACCAGGCGATTGCCTTCGGCGCCGGGGCGCTGGCCGAAGACGGCGTGCGCACGATGCTGGGCACGGTGGACCGCTCGCATGCCGCTGCGCTGGTGCAGGCCCTGGCCACGCGTGATGGCGTGGCTGTGCTGGCCACCGTGGACACGCTGCGCGGTTTGGGCTTGTCGGCCGCCGGCACGCTCGAAGAAGTGGCCATGCTGCTGCAGCAGATGGCGGTGGAGCAGGCCGTGCCGGGCGCGCTGGACGATGCCGACCCCGACACCGCCGCCGCACGCCAACTGGCCGCCCAAATGGCGCCCGACGAGACCCAGCTGCTCTACAGCATGGTGGTGCATGGCCGTGCCGAGCTGGGCCTGCTGTCCGACGACTACGCCGCACTCACGATGGTGCTGCTGCGCTTGCTGGCTTTTCCGGCGGCTGGCGCGGCGCCGGCGGCGGCTGGCACGGCGCGGGCTGCACCGCTGGTGGCTGCGCCGCGCGACGCACGCAGCAGCGCGCCGGCGCGGCCGGTGCCTCTGGCCGCAACTTCAGCCACCACACCTCCGACCACACCGCCCACCACACCGCCCACCACACCGCCCACCACAACGCCCACCACAACGCCCACAGCGCGGCGCCAGCCCGCCGTGGTGACACCGCCGCCGCTTGCTCGGTACGCCGCGCCGCCACCGCCCGTGCAACTCAGCGCCCAAGAGCCGCCGCCATGGGCCGAGGAGCAGGTGCCGGACGAGCTGCAGCCGCCGGGCGATGGGGTGGCCGGCACGGCAGTCGACGTTTTGCTGGCCCCTGCACCCCAGGCCCCGGCGGGCGCCGCGCCGCAGCCCGGCATGCCTGCCACCGTGCTGGGTGATCGCTGGGCCGCGCTGGTGCGTCCGCTGGGCGTTGACGGCAGCCTGGTGGCGATGGTGCGCGAGCTGGCCTGGCAGGCCGAACTGCTGGCCGTGCTGCCGGCCGACGGCGGCGGCCATTGCTGGCAGCTGCGCGCCGAGCGCGAAAGCCTGCACAACCCCACACTGGCGGCCAAGCTGGCCGCAGCACTGGCCCAGGCCCTGGGCGAACCGGCCCAGGTGCAGGTGAGCCCCGGCGTGGCGCAGGATTGCATCGCCCGCCGCGACACCATCGCCCGCGACGCTGCCCAGCGTGACGCCGACCAGACCATGCAGAACGACCCGGTCGTGCGTGCCCTGATGACACAGTTCCGCAGCGCGCGCATCGTGCCGGGGTCGATCAAGCCCCTGGCTGCAGCCAGCGCCAACCCGCCACCATCCACTTGAGGTCCAGCCACCATGATGAAGAACCAACTTGCCGGCCTGATGAAACAGGCCCAGGCGATGCAGGACAACCTGAAGAAGGCCCAGGACGAACTGGCCAGCATCGAGGTGACGGGTGAATCCGGCGCTGGCCTGGTCAAGGTGTTGATGACCTGCAAGCACGATGTGCGCCGTGTAACGATAGACCCCAGCCTGCTGGCCGACGACAAGGACATGCTGGAGGATCTGGTGGCGGCCGCCTTCAACGCCGCTGTGCGCAAGGCCGAGGAAACCTCGGCGGAGAAAATGGGCAAGCTCACGGCCGGCATGCCCGGCCTGCCACCCGGCATGAAGCTGCCGTTCTGAATGGCCGCCACGGGCTCTGCGGCTGCGCGGGTGGG
>JANNMP010000018.1:0-7483 GCA_031398015.1 Burkholderiaceae bacterium | reverse complement strand
CCTGGTGCGCACATGGCCGGCCAGCGTGCGCAGGTCGGCGGTGTAGTCGGGCGAGATGTCATCGTCGGTGCGCCGCTGCAGCAGTTCGTCAAGCTGGGCCATGCCGCGGTCAACGTCGCTGCGCGCGTCCTGGTACGGCGCCAGGTAGTCCAGCCGGCCGGTCAACAGGTAACCACGCTGGCTGGATTCGGCGTCGGCCAGGCGGCGCAGCACCCGCGCCAGCTCCAGCCGCGACTGGCCCATCAGCACCAGGTCACCCAGCTGGGCAGTGGCCTGGCGGTAACCGGTCTCGCTGATGACCAGCAGCGCCAGCGCCACCAGCACCGCCAGCGGGAACGCCAGCACGCTGTCATGGGCCCGCGAGATCCAACGGCTGATGCGCACGGCCATCCCCTACACTGAAACGCAAGCCAACTGCGGAGCCAGACCAACGTGATCCGTGTCGTGATCGTCGATGACCATGCCGTGGTGCGCGCCGGCCTGCGCCAGTTCTTCGGTGACCAGGTTGACTTGCGGGTGACCGGTGAGGCGGCCACCGGCCGCGACGCGCTGGACCTGGTGCGCGCCGGTGATGTGGACGTGGTGGTGATGGACTTGTCGATGCCCGACCAGAGCGGCGTGGACGCGCTGGCCGCCATCAAGGCCCGCCGGCCCGACCTGCCGGTGCTGATCCTGAGCGGCTACCCCGAGACCCATTACGCCACCACCTTGCTGCGCCAGGGCGCCAGCGGCTACCTCAACAAAGAGTGCGACCCCGAGGAGATCGTCAAGGCGATCCGCACCGTGGCGCGCGGGCGCAAGTACATCACCCCGGCGGTGGCCGAGCTGCTGGCCGACGGCCTGGGCAGTGACCCCGACAAGCTGCCGCATGAGCTGTTGTCCGAGCGTGAGTTTCAGGTCTTTCTGCGCCTGGCCAAGGGCGAGACCATCGGCCACATGGCCGACAGCATGAGCCTGTCGGTCAAGACCGTCAGCACCTACCGCACCCGGGTGATGGAAAAGATGAAGCTGGCGTCCAACAGCGACCTGACCTACTACGCGCTGAAGAACGGCCTGATCCAGTAGCGCCGGGGCCGACGGGGCGGCGGCGGGCATGTCAGCCGCCGCTGGGCTCGGCGTCAGTGTGCGACAGCGTGGCGCAGTACAACAGCAGCTCTTCAAGCTCGGCTGACTTGTCGAACACCCGGTGCGCGCCCAGCTGGGCGCAGCGGCGGCGCATGTCGGGCGTGGCGTAATTGGTCAGCACCACCAGCCGGGCCTCGGGCCGCAACAGGCTGGCGCGGCGCAGCACTTCCAGGCCGGTGCCGGCTTTGAGGAAGATGTCGATGATCATCAGGTCACACTGCGCGCCGGGGGCCTGCATCCAGCGCAGCGCGGTGAACTCGTCGTCGGCCGTGCCCACCACATGCATGGGCAGCATCTCCTCCAGCGTGGCGATGAGGTTCTGCCGGATGATGGCGCTGTCCTCCACGATGAAGCTGGACAGCTGGCGGGGCATTGCCGGAACAGTCGGCGGCAGGGCACTCATGGGCTCAGGGATGGCGCCGGGGCGTGTGTTGGCCCATGGCGCGGTGCGAGGACGTTCAGGGGTGGGCAGGACGGTGGACACGCCACTTGATTATGGACAGCGCTGCCGTTTGTTGAAACGGATGCCAGGCTGCATTTGCTGTGCGCGATGTCCTACATGCCGCCGCCGCAACCGGCCGCACAGCAGCCTGCGCCACGGCGGCGGCGGCAACCACAAACCGCAAGATGTGATGCCGGCCCCGGCCTAAAGTGGCGGCAATCCGGCCAGTGCCGATGCGGCGCAGCGTGCCGTGCCCACCGCTTGCAGGAGCCCCAAGCCGATGGCTGACCCCACAGTGCGCAGCGCCCTGCCGGCCACACCCGTTGTTGACGCCGAGGCGCTGCGCCAGAAGTACGAGGCCGAGCGCGCCAAGCGTGTTCGCGCCGACGGCAACGCCCAGTATGTGCAAGCCACCGGCCGCTTTGCCCACTACCTGGACGACCCGCACGCCAGCCCGGGGCCGGCCCGCGCGCCCGTGCAGCGCCAAGTGGATGTGCTGGTGCTGGGCGGCGGCTTTGGTGGCCTGCTGGCCGCTGCCCGGCTGCGCGCTGCCGGCTTCGACGACCTGTGCCTGATCGAGCGCGGTGGCGACGTCGGCGGCACCTGGTACTGGAACCGCTACCCCGGCGCCGCCTGCGACACCGAGAGCTACATCTACTTGCCGCTGCTCGAAGAGACCGGCTACATGCCGGTGGCCAAGTACGCCCGGGCGCCGGAAATCCTGGCGCATGCCCAGCGCATCGCCCGCCACTACAACCTGTACCCGGCGGCGCTGTTGCAGACCGACGTCACCGCCATGGCCTGGCAGGCGCACAGCGCGCGCTGGGCCGTGCACACCAACCGGGGTGATGTGCTGCAGGCGCGCTTTGTGGTGCTGGCCGGTGGGCCGCTGAACCGGCCCAAGCTGCCGGGCATCCCGGGGTTGGAAACCTTCCGTGGCCACAGCTTCCACACCAGCCGCTGGGATTACGCCTACACCGGCGGGGACGCCATGGGCGGGCTCAGCGGCCTGGCCGACAAGCGTGTGGGCATCATCGGCACCGGCGCCACAGCGGTGCAATGTGTGCCGCACCTGGGCGCGGGCGCCAGGCAGCTCTATGTCTTCCAGCGCACGCCGTCGTCGGTGGACGAACGCAATGACAGGCCCACCGACCCCGCCTGGGCGCAGGGCCTGCAGAGCGGCTGGCAGCGCGAGCGCATGCACAACTTCAGCACCGTGATCTCGGGCGGCCGGGTCGAGGTTGACCTGGTGGACGACGGCTGGACCGACATCATCACCAACGTGGCGCTGGCCGCGCACCGCGCCGCGCGCGCGGGCACGCCGGTGCCCGACCCCGAGGCGCTGATCCAGCAGGCCGATGACCGGAAGATGCAACGTGTGCGCGCCCGGGTCGACGCGGTGGTGCGCGACCGCGCCACCGCCGAGGCGCTCAAGCCCTGGTACAACCAGTTCTGCAAGCGCCCCTGCTTCCATGACCAGTACCTGGCCACCTTCAATCGGCCGAATGTCGAATTGGTCGACACCCAAGGCCAGGGCGTGCAGCGCATCACCGAGCGTGGCGTGGTGGCGGCCGGGCGCGAGATCGAACTCGACTGCCTGATCTTTGGCACCGGTTTCGAGGTGGGCACCGACTTCACCCGCCGCCTGGGCTTCGAGGTGACCGGGCGCGGCGGCCAGACGCTGACCGAGAAATGGCACGACGGCGCGCGCAGCTTCCACGGCCTGTACACCCGGGGCTTCCCCAACCTGCTGGTGATGACCACCCAGCAATCGGGCCAGAGCGCCAACTTCCAGCACATGCTCGACGAGCAATCGCGCCACATCGCCCATGTGCTGGGTGAAATGCGTGCGCGTGGCCAGCAGGTGCTGGAAGCCAGCGCCGACGCCGAAGATGCCTGGACCAACACCATCGTGACGCTGTCGCGCGGCCGGCACAATTTTCTGGCCGCCTGCACACCGGGTTATTACAACAACGAGGGCACACCCGACGCGCGCAGCGAGCGCAATGCCCAGTTCTGGCGCGGGCCGGTGGTGTTCATCCGTTTGCTCGATGAATGGCGCCGAGCCGGCACACTGCCGGGGCTGGAACTGTCGGCGCTGCCGGCGGGTGCAGATTGAGCGTGGCATGACTCTGCGCTTCATCAGCATCCCCAGCAACGGCATCACGCTGCGCGCGGCGGTGCAAGGCAGCGGCCCGCTGGTGCTGCTGGTGCATGGCTTCCCCGAGGGCTGGTACAGCTGGCGCCACCAGATCGGCCCGATCGCGCAAGCCGGCTTCACCGCTTGCGCCATCGACGTGCGCGGCTACGGCGGCTCGGACAAACCGCCGGCCGTGGCTGACTACAGCCTGGAACAGATCACCGCCGATGTGGCCGGCGCCGTGGCCCACCTGCAGCCGGGTGCACCGGCGGTGCTGATCGGCCATGACTGGGGCGCGCCCATCGTCTGGAATACCGCTCTGGCCCACCCGGGCAGCGTGCGCGCGGTGGCCGGGCTGTCAGTGCCCTGGACAGGTCTGCCCAAGGCGCCGTTTCTCGACGCCATCCACGCCGCATTCACCGCCAAGGGCCGCTTTTTCTACCAGGTGTACTTTCAAGACGTGGGCGTCGCCGAGGCCGAGCTGCAAGCCGATGTGCGGGCGTCGCTGCGCAAGTTTTATTACGCATTGAGCGGTGATGCGCCCGACGGCACCTGGCCCAAGGACAAACCGCACGGCGCCCGCTTGCTCGACCGCCTGAGCGACCCACAGCCGTTCCCGGCCTGGTTGAGCCGCGCCGATGAAGACCATTTCGTTGCCGAGTTCGACGCGTCGGGCTTCTTTGGTCCGCTCAACCGCTACCGCAACCACACGGCCGATTTCGCCTGGCAGCAAGGCTTCAGCGGCCGCCAGATCACGCAGCCGGCACTGTTCATCGGCGGCGAGCGTGACCTGGCATTGAAGATGCTGCCGGGCGTCAAGCCGCTGGACGGGATGGCGCCACACTTGCCGGGCCTGCGTGGCGCCCATGTGCTGCCCGGCATCGGCCATTGGACGCAGCAGGAGGCGCCGGCCAAAGTCACCACGCTGTTGCTGGACTGGCTGCGTGGCCTCTGAACCGCCCCACGTCAACCGGAGCCAAACCGCCACCATGAGCGACTTCAACACCCTGCTCTACGAGATGCCCACGCCAGCGGTGGCGCGCATCGTGATGAACCGCCCCGCAGCGCGCAACGCGCAGAACCTGGAGATGGGCTACGAGCTGAACGCCGCGTTCGACCGCGCGGTGGCCGACGACGCGGTCAAGGTCATCGTGCTGGCGGCGGCCGACCCGCATTTCTCGTCGGGCCATGACCTGCGTGGCGACGGCGGCGTGGTGCTGGGCGGGCGGCCCACGGTGTCGCACTGGGGCGGCTTTGCCCAGCCGGGTGTGCACGGCCGCTTTGCCCGCGAGCAGGAGATTTATCTGCAGAACACCCGGCGCTGGCGTAACTTGCCCAAGCCGACCATCGCGGCGGTGCAGGGCCGTTGCATTGCCGGTGGCCTGATGCTGGCCTGGGCCTGCGACCTGATCGTGGCCAGCGACGACGCGCTGTTCTGCGACCCGGTGGTGACCATGGGCGTGCTGGGCGTCGAATGGTTTGTGCACCCCTGGGAGCTGGGCGCGCGCAAGGCCAAGGAGTTTCTGTTCACCGCCGACAACTGGTCAGCACAGGAGGCGCACCGCCTGGGCATGGTCAACCAGGTGGTGCCGCGCGCGGCGCTGCAGGCCGAAGTGCTGGCGCTGGCCGCGCGCATCGCCAGCAAGCCGGCGTTTGCGCTGGCCATGGCCAAGCAGGCAGTGAACCAGACCCTGGACACCATGGGCCAGCAGCAGGCGGTGGACCAGGCGTTTGCCTTGCACCACCTCTGCCATGCCCACAACAAGGAGGTGTTCGGCAGCGTCATCGACCCCGCCGGCATGCCGGCGGCGGTCAAGCGCTGAGCGAGGCCTGGCCCAGCCGCAAGCCTGGTGCGGGCTTGTGGCGCCCGGTTGCTGCGCGACGCAGCGCAGCAGCCGGGCAAGCCCGGGGCTCAGATCATGGGTTGATGCTGATGATGGTCGGGTTTGGCAAACCCGCAGCGCCGCCATAGGCCACCGAACCGAGGTACTTGACCCCGGCCGTCAGGCCGCTGGTGGCCAGGCCGATGGTGCCGCTCTGGCCCGTGGTGGCGCTGGCGGGCGCGGTGACTGTCAGGTTGCCGGCTGCCGTCGTGCCCAGCACCCAAGCGTGCAGCTTGAACGGCGACGTGCCGGCCGGCAGGCCCCAGCCGTGCACGAAGACGGTGTAGGTGCCCGCAGCCGGGTTCAGCAGGTTCGCCTCCTCAGCAGAGCTGCCGCCGCCGCTGCCGGCCACCAGCGTGCCGGCGCTGTTGTAGACGTACACGTCCATGTCGGCACCGGCGGCCACGTCGGCATCGAACAGCGAGAAGCGCGCGTAGCTGGTGCCCGCCGGGATCACCACCTGCACCGCCACCGTGCCGGTCGGGTCGGCCGGGTCGAAGGTCTGGTCCGGGTCCTGGGCCACCGTGCCTGCCGTCAGCACGGCCGGGATCAGGCCACGTGCGGTGGCCGTGAAGGGGCCGTCGTAGCCGAAGGTCACGCTGTAGCTGCCACTGGCCTGCAGCGGCGCCGCCAGCGCAACCGGCCGCACCACCACCGGCACCCGCGCCGTGTGGCTGCCATCACTCAGCCGCAACTGCCCGCCGGTGTAGCTGTTGAGCGCCGCCGCCGTGCGCGTGAAGCGCACCGTGAACGACTTGGTCTCACCAGCCGCGAGCTGCAGCGTGGCTGGGCTCACCACCACGTTGAAGCCGGCCAGGCCGGCGACCGACGGCGTGTAGGTGGCCGGGTTGCCGCCGACGTTGGTCACGCGCCGGGTCACGGTCTGCACGCCGGCCAGGTCACCGATGGCGATCGACGGCGCATTGAAGTTGCTCGCATCGAGCACCGGCACGCCGGCCGAGGTGCAGAACGACGTAGGCAACTGCGTGCCGCACAGGAAGCCCAGCCAGTCGGCGAAGTTCGAATCGAACACCAGGCCAGGGGCCGCCGCCGAGTTGGGCCGCACATGGCCGGCGCCCTGGCGGAAGATCAGCACCGGGTTGGTCTCGGGCGCCGGCGTGCCGCCGTCGAGCACGTCACCTGCGGTGGTCATCAGCGCCGACTTGATCGCCATCGGCGACCACGAGGGCTTCAGCTCCTTCATCAGCGCGGCCAGGCCGGCCACATGCGGGCTGGACATCGATGTGCCGCTGAGTGAATCGAACAGCCGTCCGTTGTAGCCGATGGGCGAGACGGCCGCGATGATGTCCTGCCCTGGCGCGATGATGTCCGGCTTCAACAAATCACCGCCTGCGGCCAGCAGCGGGCCGCGCGAGGAGAATGCGGCCGTGAACGGTGCCGCGGCGTTGTAGACCAGAGACGCCGCGTTGATGGCCGCCGAGGCTCCGGCAGTTGCCGCATAGGCCTTGACCGCCGGCCGGTCGGTGTTTTGCAGATGGACCGTGGGCACCGAGTGCAAGTCGGCGTTCAGCGAGTTCGCGCTGGTGTTCAGCAAGATCATGCCGACGCCGCCTGCCGTTTGCACGGCGAGGCTCTTGTCGGTGCGCGCCGTGACGCCACGGTCGCAGACGACGACTTTGCCAGCCACCTTGGCCGGGTCGAGCACCGGCGTGCCGCCGTTGTCGGCCGCCGTGAAGCACAGCGCCAGCGCGGCGGGATCGGCGCCGGGCAGGCCGGCTGCCGTCGAGTCGATCAGCGGCTTGGCGGCGAGTGCCGCCGCGACCGAGGCGCCGACGTAGGTGACGCCGTTGCCCAACGTCACCGAGCCCTGGCCGTCACGGTTGTGCGTGCCCGCAGCCACCGTGGTGATCCACGGGCTGGGGTGCGCCACCG
>JANNMP010000802.1:0-3217 GCA_031398015.1 Burkholderiaceae bacterium | reverse complement strand
GCCAAGCATGCAGGCGGGCCTGCCCGCTGGCCAAGCATGCATGCGGGCCTGCCCGCTGGCCAAGCATGCATGCGGGCCTGCCTGATCAGGCAGGCCGGCCCACCCGGTCGGCTCAGGCGCCGCGCCGCTGGCAGCGGCAGCATGGCGCAGCCACCACAGCCTTGAGGCGCCACCATGACCGAGCCCCACATCCCTGCCGACCCCAACGCCCTGCCCGATGCGGTGCAGCGCCTGGCCGCATCGGTGGTCGGCCTCACCACCCGCGGCCAGCGTGGCGCGGCTGTGGTGTGGCGCAGCGGCGTGGTGGTGGGCAGTGCATCGGTGCTGTGGCGCGCGGCCGGCGTGTCCCTGGTGCTGCCAGACGGTGAGCAACTGCAGGGCAGGCTGCGCGGCGTGGACGGCGCCACCGACCTGGCGGCGGTGGAGTTCAGCCCCGTTGACCGCCTGCCGCCGGCCCGGCGTTCTGCAGCCGCCACGCCCCGGGTGGGTGACTTTGTGATGGCTGTGGGGCGTGAGCCGTCGGGCCTGGTGCAGGCCAGCTTCGGCCATGTGGGCATGGCCGGCGGCGCCTGGCGCACCTGGCGCGGCGGCCAGGTCGAGCGGCTGGTCCGCCTGGACGGTGGCCTCTACCCCGGCCTGGACGGCGCCGCCGTGGCCGATGCCGGCGGCCAACTGCTGGGCGTGGCCAGCAGCGCCTTCTCACGCAGCCATGGTGTGGTGCTGCCGGTGGCCACGGTGGACAGGGTGCTCGACCAGCTGCTGGCCCATGGCCGGGTGCAGGCGGGCTTTTTGGGCGTGGCGGTGCAGCCGGTGCAGGCCACACAGGGCGGCGCAGCGGTGCTGGGCCTGCTGGTCAGTGCAGTGGCCGCCGACGGGCCTGCCGCCCGTGGCGGGCTGCTGGTGGGCGATGTGCTGATCAGCGTGGCCAGCACCCCGGTGCCCAGCCTGGATGCGCTGCGCGACGCGCTGCAGGTGGGCGCCCAGGTGCAGGTGGTGGTGCTGCGCGGCGGCCAGCCGGTGCAACTGGCGCTGCACGTGGCCGAGCGGCCCGGCCAGCGCTGCGGCTGACCGCGCCATGCCCAGGCCTTGACCACTGCCATGCCGCGCATCGTGATCGTCAGCGCCTCACCGTTGCTGGCTGCCGGTGCCGCTGCCGCGCTGCGCGAGCACAGCGACGGCGGCGCACTGCAAGTGCACAACGGCCACACCAGCGACCCGGCCGATGCCTGGGTGCTGCTGGGCGAGGCCATCGTGGTGCGCGGCGCCCACGGCGCCAGCGCCCAACTGGCAGCGGGGGCCAGCGCCGGCCGGCTGCGGGCGGCGGTGTGGGCAGTGCTGGAAGGCCTGTCGGTGCGTGAATGCCCCTGGGCCCTGCCCGCTGGCGAGCATGAGCCACTGACCCCGCGTGAGCTGGAATTCTTCGAGCTGTTGGGCAAGGGCTTGTCCAACCGTGACATCGGCCAGGTGCTGGGCATCTCGGCCCACACCGCCAAGTACCACGTCGGCCAGATCCTGGCCAAGGTGGGCGCGGCCACCCGCGCCGAGGCGGTGGGCGAAGGCCTGCGCTGCGGTTGGATCGGGCTGTGACGGCGCTGCGGCGCCCGCACGGCAAGCCGCTCAGGCCGCAACGCGCCTGAACTGCTTTTGCGCAAAGGCCCACACCATGCGCGATGCATCCGGGCCCAGCGCGTCGCTGAACGGCTGGCCGGCCGCACCGCCGCTCCAGGCATGGCCCAGGCCCAGCACCAGCGCCAGCGTGGCCATGGTCTGGCCACGCCGCTTGAAATCCGTCACCTGCATGGCGCGGCGCTGGCCACGCTGCACCTGGCGGGTGGGGCCGGCAAGGGCACCGGCGGCAGCGGCCCACACCCGGGCGGCGGCTTCGGCGTTGTGCGGTGACACCACGCCATCGGCCGTGCCATGGATCACCAGCAACGGCGGCCAGCCGGCGGCTGCCGATGTGGCGGTGGCGGCCAGCGGCGGTGTGCTGCGCCGGCCTTGCATCGCGCGCAACGCCGACAGCGTGGAATGCGCCGTGCCGGGCGGGACGCCCGAATGCATCACCACCGCCGCAAAGCGCGCCGGGTGGCGGCTGGCCAGCAGCGCGGCCATGCTGGCGCCGGCCGACAGGCCGGCGACCACCACGCGCTGGCTGTCAGCGCCATGGCGTTGGCAGACGGTGTCGATGGCCTGCAGGATCAGCGCCGCCTCGGCCTGGGCACGGCCGGCGTCGGTGCCGTACCAGTTCCAGCAGCCCTGCGGGTTGGCCAGCCGGTCTTGCGCGGGGTAGAGCACCAGGAACCGCTGGCTGGCGGCCAGGCGGTTCATGCGGGTGCTGGCGGCAAAGCCGGCCGCATCCTGCTTGCAGCCATGCAGCATCACCAGCAGCGGCAGGCGCTGGCCGGGGCGCTGGCCGGGTGGGCTGTACAAATGCCAGCGGCGGGCCCCGCCGGCACCCATGGCGGTGCCGGAGGTCCAGTTGCCGGTGCTGAAACCGCCACCGGACGCAGAGCCCGGCTGCGGCCTGGGCCGGGCAGCAGGCTTGCCTGCCGGTTTGCGCTTGGGCAGCAACGGCGTCAGGCGGGGCTGGCGGGCCGGCTTCAGCGCTGGCTTCAACATCTGCCTGAACAAGCCGGTGCCCAGGCGCAGCGCCTGGGCAGTCATCGCTTTCAGGGCGCGCTGGCCGGTGCGCCCCAGGGCCGGGCTGCGGCGGGATTTCTTCATGCCGCATTGTGCAGTGCAGCATTGACGGCCGGGACACTGTCCCCAGCGCGGTGGAGCGCCACAACCTGGCCCCGCACAATCCGGGCCATCCGCCAACAGCCCATGCCTGCACCATGACCGACCCCACACCCCTGCCCGACCGCCTGAGCGCCGACCCGCGCAGCCCGCACCACATCGCCGCGATGTTCGAGCGCGACATCGGCGTGCACTTCAACGGCAAGCAGCGTTTCGACGTGCAGGAATACTGCGTCAGCGAAGGCTGGATCCGCGTGCCCGCCGGCAAGGCAGTTGACCGGCGCGGCCAGCCGCTGCTGATCAAGTTGAAGGGCAGCGTGGTGGTGTTCCGCCAGCCGGAAGACGCAGCATGAGCGGCACCACATTGAACCAAGCGCTGCCGCTGGCGCGTGGCCCGGCCATGCCCAACCGCTTCATGCTGGCGCCGCTGACCAACTGGCAGAGCCACACCGACGGCACGCTGTCTGACGACGAGCAG
>JANNMP010000783.1:0-3211 GCA_031398015.1 Burkholderiaceae bacterium | reverse complement strand
GACCTCCAGGATCGCAGTCATGCGACGCACCATCGAAGCGGAGCGGGGCGAGCGCCGGGCCGCCCCAAGCCGGCCCGCATCCCCTCGGGGGATCGGCCGACGTACCCGTCGGACGAGGGGCTGTCAGTCATCCACGTTTGGTCATCTTGGGGTCCAGCGTGTCGCGCAAGCCATCGCCCAGGATGTTCACCGCCAGCACCGTCACCGCCAGAAAGATGCCGGGGAAGAAGATGTTGTGCGGGTACTCGTTGAACTGCGCCCGGCCTTCGGCCATCACGTTGCCCCAGGTGGGGATGTCGGGCGGCAGGCCCACGCCCAGGAACGACAGCGCCGCCTCGGTGAGGATGCCGGCCGCGCAGATGAAGGTGCCCTGCACCACCAGCGGTGCCACGGTGTTGGGCAGGATGTGGTGCAGCATGATCTTCCAGGTGGGTGTGCCCAGCGAGATGGCGGCTTCCACATACGGCTCTTCACGGATCGTCAGCACCAGTGAGCGCACCAGCCGGGTGACGCGGGGGATTTCGGGGATGGCGATGGCAATCACCACCGTGGTCAGGCTGCCGCGCCACATCGCCACCAGCGCGATGGCGATCAAGATGGCGGGGATCGCCATCACGCCGTCCATCACCCGCATCAGCGGGCCGTCCAGCCAGCGCAAGAAGCCGGCCATCAGGCCCAGCGTGATGCCAATGGCCAGTGCCACCAGTGCTGTGAACAGCCCCACGATCAGCGACACCTGGGTGCCATAGACCACCCGGCTGTAGATGTCGCGGCCGAAGCTGTCGCTGCCCATCAGGAAGCGGTGCTGCAGCGTCTCGCCTTCCAGCGTGGTGATCTCGCCGGTCTTGCCGGGCAGCAGGTCGCGGCTGGCGGGGTCGAACAACGACGGGTCAACCGTGCCCAGCCACGGCGCGGCCAACGAGACCAACACCAGCAGCAGCATCACCGTGCCACCGATGCGTACCGAGGTGTTGCGCCGCACGCGGGCCCAGGCGCTGGGCTGCACCACCACGGTGGCGCTTTCCACCGACAGTGCGTCGAAATCAGGCGTGGCGGCCATGGCTCAGTACCTGATGCGCGGGTCGAAGAACACGTACGACAAGTCCACCAGCAGGTTGACCAGCACGTAGACAAATGAGAACAGCAGGATCACCCCCTGGATGGTGGGAAAGTCACGCGCCAGCACTGCGTCCACCGTCAAGCGGCCCAGGCCGGGGATGGCGTAGACCGACTCGGTGACCACCACGCCACCGATCAGCAGCGCGATGCCGATGCCGATGACGGTGGCGATCGGCACCGCCGCATTGGCCAGCGCATGGCGCATCAGCACCGTGGCCTCGGGCAGCCCTTTGGCGCGGGCGGTGCGGATGTAGTCTTCGCCCAGCGTCTCCAGCACCGCCGCGCGTGTCACCCGGGCGATCAGCGCGATGTAGATCAGGCTGAGCGTGATCGCCGGCAAGGTGAGGTGGTAGGCCCAGGGCCCGATGCCGTCGGCAAAGCGCTTGTAGCCCTGCACCGGCAGCCAGCCCAGCTTCAGCGACACCAGCCAGATCAGCAGGTAGGCGCTGACGAACACCGGCACCGAAAACCCCAGCACCGAAAAGCCCATCAGCGCCTTGTCGAGCCAGCCGCCAAAGCGCCAGGCCGCCAGCACGCCTAGCGGCACCGCAATCAGCACCGCCAGCGTGATGGTGACGGCCGCCAGCGACACGGTGGGCTCCAGGCGCTGGCCGATCAACGTGGTGACCGCTGTCTTGTAGTAGTAGCTCTGGCCCAGGTCACCGCGCAGCAGGTGGCCAGCCCAGATGAAGAACTGCTCGGGGATGGACTCGTCCAGCCCCAGGCTGGTGCGGATCTGGGCGATCTGCTCGGTGCTGGCGGCGTCACCGGCCAGCACCGCCGCCGGGTCACCGGGTGTCAGCCGCAGCATCAGGAACACCAGCACCGAGACGATCAGCAGCACCGGCAGCGTGGACAACAGGCGCTTGATCAGGAAGTTCAGCATGTCGGCAAGCGCTGCACAGCGGGCTGTGGACTCAGGACTTCTTCAAGTTCCAGTAGATGTTGCCGTTGCTGATGAAGAAGCCACTGATGGCCTTGCGCGCGGCCATCGGCTGCATGTATTCACCCAGCGGCACATGGGTGGCCACTTCGAAGGCACGCACATGCAGCTGTTCGGCCAGCTTCTTCTTGGTGGGCTCGTCGGTGGCGCGCATGAACTCGTTGCGCAGCGTGATCATCTTGTCGTCCGAAGCCCAGCCGAACCAGCCCGACTTCTCGCCCCGTGTGTCCATGGTCGGGTTGGCAATCGGGCTCCAGACGTCGAAGGTCTGCCAGGCGGTCAGGAACATGTGCCAGCCGCCCTTGTCGGGTGCGTCTTTCTTGGCGCGCCGGCCCACCAGGGTCTGCCAGTCCATGGCCTGCAGGTCGACCTTGAAGCCGGCCTGGCGCAGCAGCTGGGCAGCCACGTCGGGCAGCTTCTGGATGCTGGCCAGGTCGGTGGGCTTCATGATGACGATGGGCGTGCCGTCATAGCCGCTGGCCTTGAGCAGGTCTTGCGCCTTCTTCATGTTGCTTTTGGCCTGCACGTCGCTGCCAGTGGTGGTGCCGTAGGGCGTGCCGCAGATGAACATGCTGGCGCAGGGCTTGTACAGCTCTTTCACGCCCACCTGGGCGCGCAGAAACGGCTCTTGTGACATGGCCGCCATCGCCGCCTGCCGCACCTTGGCGTTGTCGAACGGCTTGTGCAGGTGGTTGAAGCGCGCCATGTACTGCAGGCCGTAGGTGGCGTACTTGGGCAGCTGGATGCCGGCATCGGCCTTGGCGGTCTCGAAGTGGTCGAAGCCCAGGGCTTCGATGATGTCGACCTCGCCCTTTTGCAGCGCATTCACCTGGGCTTGCGCGTCGCGCAGCGCCAGGTTCCATTCGACACGGTCGACGTAGACGTTCTTGCCGCCGGTGGTGCCCGACGGCGGCTCGCTGCGCGCCACGTACTTGGCATTCTTCAGGTACACCGCCTTGTCGCCGGGCTTGAACTCGTCGCGCTTGAACACGTAGGGTCCCGAGCCGGTGTAGTCGTCGATCTGCTTGAACGGATCGGTCTCGGCGACGCGCTTGGGCATGATGAACGGCACGTTCGAGCTCGGCTTGCCCAGCGCCTCGATGACGAAGCCGCAGGCCTCGCCGAGGAAGATGCGGAAGGTGTCGGGCG
>JANNMP010000772.1:0-7186 GCA_031398015.1 Burkholderiaceae bacterium | reverse complement strand
AGGACCGGGCCGGTTCAGGCGTCTGGCCGCTGGCTGCCTACCTCGGCCCGACCACGCCTGGGCTGAGCCACTGCCGCCATACCTGCACCGCCGGCCCGTCGCCGGCAGGGTTGTTGGCAGGCACGGTGGCCAGGTTGGCCGCATACGGCGCCAAGACGGCCTGCAGGCCGGCGGTGTCGGTGCCACGCGCCAGCAGCACCTCGGCCACCGGGCCGTCGGCCAGGCTGTACCAGGCACCCAGCGTGCCGCTGTCGATCAATGACCGCAGCAGTGCCTGCCGGGCTGCGGCCACCGCCGGTGGCACGCCGGCGGCGCGGTCGATCAACACGATGCGGTGCTCTTCGATGCGGCTGGCGTCGATGCCGTCGGTGTGCATCGGCCGGTGCGCCACGGCGCGCTGGGCGTTCAGCGTCATGTAGCCGTCACGCACATAGGCGTCGGCTTCAAAGCAGGCCGCCAGCTCGGCCAGGCTGGCACCGCGCAGCACCACGATGCCACGTTTGCGCTGCGACGGGTCAGCCAGCGGCCCGGCCGCCAGCAGCCGGCCCTGGGCGAACAGGCGCCTGAAATTGTCGAGATGGCCTTGCTGCATGGCCGCCACCGCCGCCTTGTCGTCGGGTGTGGCGCGGCCGGTTTCGAGGAAAGCGAACCACAGGTCTTGCGTGGGCGGCGGTGCTGGCGCGGCGCAGCCAGCCAGCAGCGCCGGGCCGGCCAGGCCGGTCAAACAGAAGTGGCGTCGTCGCATGCGGCCCAGCATCGCTGGCCTGGAGGCGATGGTCAAGCCGCTTCAGGTGGTCGCCGCTGGCGCAAGAACAGCCGCAGCCCCACCGGCGTCATCGTGAAGCTCAGCTGCTCAGCCGGGGGCTGGCCGTCGGCGGTGTCGACCTTGGCAATGTCGAAGTACTGCAGCAGCACGGCAATCGCCATCTTCATCTCCAGCAGCGCCAGGTAGCGCCCCGGGCAGATGCGTGGGCCGGCGCCAAACGGCATCGACACCCGCTTGGCGGCACCGGCGGCCTGGCTGACCTGGCCCGCCTGCACATTGGCCAGCCAGCGTGCCGGCTCGAAGCTGGCGGCCTGCGGCACAAGCTGTTCGTTCACCGCGTCCACCCGCATCAGGCCGAAGACGATCATGCCGGCCTCGATCTGCACGCCGCCCACCGTGCTGTCGCGCAAGGCCTGCTGCGGCATGATCGGCGCCACCGGTTTGAGGCGCATGGTTTCGTGGCAGCAGGCTTCCACATAGTCCAGCTGCTCCACCATGGCCAGCGTGGGCACGGCCGCATCGCCACAGACGCGGCGCACCTCGTCGCTGGCGGCGGCCAGCGCCTGCGGGTTGTCCCAGAGCAGGTGCACCATCCAGGCGATGGTGTTGGCGGTGGTGTCTTCGCCAGCCAGCAGCATGGTCAGCACATTGCCGGCCACCTGGTCGTCGTCGATGCCGCTGTCGGGCTGGTCAGCGGCGGTGATCATCGCCTCCAGCAGGTTGTGCGGGTGCTCACGCCGCTCGGGCTCGGCCTGCAGGCGGGCACGGGCCTGGGCCACGAACGCCGCCACCGCCTCTTTCACCACCACCAGGCTGCGTTGCAATGATTTGTCAGCCGCCGACGGCCACCAGCGCCAGGTGGGCAGCGGCGCAAATACCCGCCGGGTGATGGCCGGGAAGATCTGGTCCAGGTGCTGCTGGATCACATCGGCGTCCGATTGCAGCGTGTTGACCTCGGCGCCAAAGGCCAGGCCGGCGATGGTGTCCACCGTGTAGCGCATCAGGTCGGCCTGCAGGTCGATGGCCGCACCGCTGGCCGCAGGCTGCTGCCAGCGCCCCACCAGGCGCTGGGCCACGCCTTGGAGTTGCGGAAAATAACGCCGAACATGGGCGGGGTCAAAGCCGTGCATCACCATGCGGCGCTGGCGCTTCCAGGTCTCGCCGCTGGCGTTGAACACGCCGATCGGCAGGCCCATTTCCTCGCCGACCTCGCGCAGCCGCGACGAGCGCGCGAAGCCGTCGGGCCGGTCGCGCAGGACGGCCTGGATCAGTGCATGGTCGGCAAACACCACCGCCCGGCGCGGGCCCAGCTGCAGCTTGAATGCCGGGCCGAATTCGCGGCACCACTGTTCCAGCTGCAAATGGATGCGCTGCGGCTGGATCTGCAGCAGATTGCCCACCAGCGGCAGGCCACGCGGGCCGGGCAGGTCTTGAAACCGGCGCAGCCTGGGGGTGTGTTGGGGTGTGTCCTGGGCCGTGTGGGCAGGTGCGTCGGTGGCCATGTCTTGGTCCTTGGATGGGCAGCGGCGCGCTGTCGCCTGCGGCACCGCAGTGCCCGCCGCAGCATGCCAGCATGGTGCCATGACATGCTGCCCATTGCCGTGCTGCGCCCGGCGCTGATCCCCCTGGTGTTGGCGGTGGCCTGGGGGCTGAATTGGCCTGCGGTCAAGACCATGTTGACGGTGCTGCCGCCGTTTTCGGCCCGCGCGCTGGGCCTGGGCCTGGGTGTGCTGCTGCTGGCAGCGCTGGCGCTGTGGCGGCGCACGCCGCTGTGGCCGCAGCGTGGCGCCTGGCCGGCAGTGCTGGCGGGTGGCTTGCTGACAGTGGCGGTGTTCAACATCTGCACCGCGTTTGCCCAGCTCACCACCAGCACGTCACGCGCGGCGGTGCTCACCTTCACCATGCCGCTGCTGTCGGCGCTGCTGGCCTGGTGGCTGCTGGGTGAGCGGCCGGCGCGGCGCAGCCAGTGGGCGCTGGCCCTTGGCGCCGCAGGGGTGCTGACGCTGGCGCTGCCGGTGTTGCAGCCACCGCTGCCGGGCGCTGCCGCCGCGCCGCTGGCCGGCCTGCTGCTGCCGCTGGCGGCGGCACTGGCCTGGGCGCTGGGCACGGTGGCCACCAAACGCTGGCCGCCGCCCGGTGACCGCACCGTGCTCACCGCCTGGCAGCTGGGCATCGGCGCTGTGCTGGCAGCGCTGGCGGCCCTGGCTGCGGGCGAGCGGCTGCCGCTGCAGTGGCCGCTGCGGGTGCAGGTGGCGCTGGCCTGGCATGTGCTGATCGCCACCGCCGTGGCCTATGTGCTGTGGTACCGGCTGCTGGCATCGGCCAGCGCCACGGTGTCGTCGCTGACCACGCTGGCAGTGCCGGTGGTGGGTGTGCTGGGGGCGATGGCGCTGGTCGGCGAGCGGCCGTCGGCGGGTGATTGGCTGGGCTTTGCGCTGGTGCTGGGTGGGGCGTCGCTGTCGATGCTGGGCCTGCGTGCTGCGGCGCCAGCGCCACTGACCAGCCAGAGCGGCTGACCCTGCCGCAGCCCTGGGCATGGCTCAGCGTGCGAGCACGTTGCCCGGCACGATGCGCGGCACCACGCTGAACACGTTGGGGTCGCGCGAATCCACGAACACTTCCACCCAGTGCACGCTGGGCGAGCCGAAGTTCTCCACGCGGGTGAAATTCTCCAGCTGCGCGTTGCCGCCACCTGCCACCGGCAAGACCAGCGGCTTGTCCAGGCGGAAGTAGTGGCTGTCGCCGTGGGCCAGCAGCAC
This sequence comes from Burkholderiaceae bacterium, assembly GCA_031398015.1. Taxonomy (GTDB): domain Bacteria; phylum Pseudomonadota; class Gammaproteobacteria; order Burkholderiales; family Burkholderiaceae_C; genus Pseudaquabacterium. The sequence goes on along the minus strand of JANNMP010000772.1, from coordinate 3,661 downwards.
CGGCTTGCCATACGCCAGGCTGCGCGCGGCCAGCCGTGTCAGCACCGCATTGAAGCCCTGGCGCTGCTGGCTGGTGGCAGCCAGCTCGAAGGCCGGGTTGCCCTGCATCGCGATCATCACACCCACGCTGTTGCTGGCCGCGGCCTGGTCAAAGGTGGCATCGATCCAGGCCAGCGCAGCGGCCTCGCGGCCCTGAAACTCGGCGATGCGGTCGGCCCGCGGCGTGGCAAAGCTGTCGCTGGCGTCGATCTGGTTCCAGGGGTCGAGGTTGTTGTTGCTGCCCACCACATGCACCGTGGCCATGGTGGTGCCGGCAAACTGCCACATGGTGTTCTCCACGTAGGGCTGGAACCCTGGCGTGCTGGCCTGGGTGCGCAACTGCACCCGCCGCTTGCCGGTGCTGCGGCCGGGCACGGGGTAGAAGATTTCGCGGAACCTGGCCAAGCGCTCGGTGGGCAGGTAGTTGCCGTTGTTGCTGCGGTGGCAGTCGGTCCAGTCGTTGTCGCCCGGGGTCACGATGAACGGGTCGTCAAAGCGCTGGTACTGGTTGAAGCGCTTGACCAGCACCGCGTCGTCACAGCGCTCGCTGCCCTGCTTCACATCGCCGGTGTGCACCACAAAGCGCACGTTGCGCGACGCGTTGATCTGGTCAATCACGCGGTCGAACTTCGGCTCTTCGGCCAGGCCGTAGGGCACGTCGCCGATCAGCGCGAACGACACACCGGGGCGGATGTAGTCGCCTGCGGCCACGGCGCTGCCGGCGCCAGCCAGCAGGCCCAGCGCCAGCAGGCCTGCAGCCAATGGGCCAGCCAGGCGGCTGCGCAGGGAGTTTTCAAGCATGTTCAAGGTGGTCATGGGTGTTGGCTCCGGTAGGTTGGCCGCGCGTCAGCGCGGCAGGCGGTGGCGGGTGTGCAGCAAGCCCAGCGCCGCCAGGCCGGCCAGAAACAACGCATAGGACTCGGGCTCGGGCACCACGGTCACGGTCATCGTGCCGGTGAGCGCGGCGGTGGCGTCCAGGCTCAGGCCGTTACCGGCGTTGATGGCAGCGCCGTCGGCCAGCAGGCTGCTGGCATGGCTCAGGCTGAACTGCAGGGTGTCGCCGACCCGGCTGGCCACAGACAGCGCAAAGCTGGCCGCGCCACCCGGCGCCAAGCCCTGCCAGCTGGCCAGGATCACGCCCTGCGCGTCGCGCAGCACCAGGTCGAAGCTGGGCAGCACGTCCAGTGCCGGGCCGCTGCTGTTGAACACTGACTCTGCGCTGCCGGCCAGGTCCAGTTGCACCGGCGTGCCCAGGGCCTCGCCGGTGGAGCCGATCATGATCTCGGCATCCAGCACCAGCGCCAGCGATTCACGCGCGCTGACGAAATCACCGTCCACATCGTTCACCCAGCGCACGCTGGACGCTGCCGCCTGGAACAGCGCCTGTGCCGGCGCGCTGGTGTCGAATGAGGTGCTCGCGGACCACAGGTGGTTGAGGCTGCCGGCAGGCGCCAGCGGCAGCGTGCTGCTGCCGCTGCCCAGGCCCAGCAACACGCCGCCGCCCGATGCATCGGCCAAGCTGCCGGTGAGCGCATCGGATTGGCCGTTGACGGTGGCTGCTGCGTTGATCGAGCCGGCCACGCTGCCGCTGGCCAGGCTGATGCTGGCGGCCTGCGCGGCGCCCACACTGGCCAGCAACAGCAGCGCCGCCAGGCGCCGCAGGAAAGCTTGGGTCTCAGGGGTCATGGTTGGTCCTGGAGGAAGTCCATCGGAATGAAGCGCCAAGCGCGGGCGGTGTCCGGTCACTGGCGAACAATGCGGTTCTGCGGCCCGGGCGCCACACCGCCGGGGTTGGCCAGCAGGTAGGCCTCGAAGGCGTCGGTGTCCACCGCGCCGCCCAGGCGCTGTGTGCCCTGCACCAGCACCGCGAATGCATCACCGCCATCGGCCAGGAAGCTGTTGACGGTGACGCGGTGGCTGGCCGCCGGGTTCAGCGCCACGCCATTGAGCGTGATGTCGCTGACCTTGCTGTTGCACGGCTGGGCTGCTGTCCAGCGGTAGCTGAAGCCGGCCGACACCTGCAGGATGCGGTCAAACGCCGCCTGGCCGTTGCAGTTGGCGAACTGGGTTTCCAGCAGCGTCTTGATCTGCGCACCGGACAGCGTCAACGTCACCAGGCTGTTGCCGAAGGGCTGCACGGTGAAGGCGTCGCCGTAGGTCACCGCGCCGCTGGGGGCGTTGAACGGCAGGTCGGCGCGGATGCCCCCCGGGTTCATGAAGGCCACCACCGCGGCGCCCGTGCCGGCGTCGTTGGTGGCGTCGAGTTGGGCGTCGGCAATCACGTCACCCAGCGCCGATTCACCGGCGCCATTGGCGCTGCGGCTGATGGCAGCGGTGATGCTGCCGATCACCCGCGCCTTGGGCACGGCCGACAGGTTGTCGTAGTGCGCCACCAGGTCGGTCAGGGCCGGGTCTTCGGCGGTGGCCGCGCCGGTGCCGGTGGTCAGGATGGTGGCGTTCACCGCCGTCACATTGCGGCTGCGGGTGTCGATGGTCAGGTTGATATCGGCCAGGTTGCGGGCGTACTGGCCCGACGATGTCACCCGCACCGGCGTGCCGTCGCGCTTGTTGACCAGGCAGTTGTAAGCCTGGTGGGTGTGGCCCGAGATCACCAGGTCAACTTCGGCATCGAGCCGGTTGACGATCGCGGCGATCGGCCCCGACAGGCCGCTGCAGCTGGCCAGCGCACCCGAGGGGAAGCCGCCTTCATGGATCAGCACCACCACGCTGCGGATGCCCTGGGCGCGCAGCTGCGGGATCAGCGCATTGACCGTGTCGGCCTCGTCGGCAAAGTTCAGCCCAGCCACGCCCGAGGGTGACACGATGGTGGGCGTGCCTTCCAGGGTCATGCCGATGAAGGCCACCTTGTTGCCCAGGAAGTCCTTCACCCCATAGGCCGGCAAGATGGTCTGGCCGGTGGCAGCTTCGGCCACGTTGGCCGCCAGAAAGCCGAAGCGCGCGCCGGCAAAACTGCCGTTGCGCAGGTCCTGCGGCAGACCCAGGCCCGAGTAGGCGTCAGTGCGATGGTTGCCGCCACGCTGCATGCGCAGCAGCTCGGCCTTGCCCTCGTCGAACTCATGGTTGCCCACGGCATTGAAGTCGATGCCGATGCGGTTCATCGCCTCGATGGTGGGCTCATCCTTGAACAGTGCCGATGTCAACGGGCTGGCGCCGATCAGGTCGCCGGCCGACACCACCGCATGCAAGGGGTTGGCGGCCTTCAGCGCCTGGATGCGGGTGGAAAACCGCGCCACGCCCGGGTTGCTGGCCGAGCCTTCGCCGGCCTTGATGGTGCCGTGGAAATCATTGAAGCCGATCAACTTGACGGTGACCGTGCTGCCGATGGCCGATTGCTGCGCGGCGATCAGCAAGCGGGTGCGCTCCAGCGCGCTCAACTGGCCGCTGCGCTGCAGCGCCAGGCTGACGCTGGTGACATGCGACAGGAACGCGGCCTGGTTGCCCCAGGGTGATTCGTCGTTGATGCGGTCGTCCACCGATTGGCCGTCGGCGCCGCAGCGGTTGGGCACGCTGGTGGCCAGCGTGCCCAGGGTGACGGTGCCGGCCACGGTGCCGGGTTAGCAGGCGGCCGCTGCCGGTGCGGCCATCCACAGGGCCAGGGTGG
>JANNMP010000768.1:0-1502 GCA_031398015.1 Burkholderiaceae bacterium | reverse complement strand
CCTGGCGGCCAACGGCTCCTCCTTTACCTGCGTCAGCCGGTCACCCGCTGTCCACGCCCTGGAGGCGCCTGCGCGGCTCGAAGGTCTTCAAACTCGCATCCGCCTCGGTGATGACGGAGCGTCGGGATGGGTTCCCCTGCTCTACGCAGGTAAAGGAGGAGACGCAGGCCGCCCGCGGCCTGCGTCGGGGGACACGGAGTAGAGCAGGGGAACCCGTCCCGGCGCTCGCGCGCCAGATTCCGGCCGCAGTCTTTCGTCGTTGAGACATGGGGACCAAGATGGCCATCAAGCCCCACACCATCCGCATGCACGCCGACGACAACGTCGCCATCGTTGCCAACGACGGTGGGCTGGACGCCGGCACCACGCTGCCCAGCGGCCTCAAGCTGGTGGACCGCGTGCCGCAAGGCCACAAGGTGGCGCTGGAGGACATTGCATTGAACGCTGCAGTGCGGCGTTATGGCATCGCCATCGGCCATGCGCTCAAGGCCATCCCTGCCGGCAGCTGGGTGCATGAGCGGCTGCTGCAGATGCCCGGTGCGCGTTGCCTCGACAACCTGCCCATCTGCACCGTGCAGCCCGAGCCCCTGCTACCGCTGACCGGCTACAGCTTCGAGGGTTATCGCAATGCCGATGGCTCGGTGGGCACGCTCAACATCCTGGCCATCACCCAGACCGTGCAATGCGTGGCCGGGGTGACTGACTTTGCCGTCAAGCGCATCAAGGCCGAGCTGCTGCCGCGCTACCCCAACGTCGACGACGTGGTGGCGCTGGAGCATGGCTACGGCTGCGGCGTGGCCATCGACGCGCCCGACGCGGTGGTGCCCATCCGCACGCTGCGCAACATCAGCCTGAACCCCAACTTCGGCGGTGAGGTGATGGTGGTCAGCCTGGGCTGCGAGAAGCTGCAGCCCGAGCGGCTGCTGCCGCCAGGCAGCTTTGCCATCGTCGATGAGCGTGCGCCGGCCGATGCGGCGCTCGATGCACGCGCCGCGCGAGGCGGCGCACTCGATGTTGTCTGCCTGCAAGACGACGCCCATGTCGGCTTCATGTCGATGGTCGATTCCATCGTGCGCCAGGCTGAAACGCACCTGGTGCGGCTGAATGCGCGCCGCCGCGAAACCGTGCCAGCCAGTGAGCTGGTGGTGGGCGTGCAATGCGGCGGCAGCGATGCGTTCAGCGGCGTCACCGCCAACCCGGCGGTGGGTTACTGCACTGACCTGCTGGTGCGTGCCGGCGCCGGCGTGATGTTCAGTGAAGTGACCGAGGTGCGTGACGGCATCGACCTGCTCACCGCCCGTGCCAGCACGCCCGAGGTGGCGCAGGCGATGGTGCGCGAGATGGCCTGGTACGACGCCTACCTGAAGCGCGGCAGCGCCGACCGCAGCGCCAACACCACACCCGGCAACAAGAAGGGCGGGCTGTCGAACATCGTCGAGAAGGCGATGGGCTCGATCGTGAAATCGGGCAGCGCGCCGATCAGCAACGTGCTGGCACCGGGC
>JANNMP010000728.1:0-5612 GCA_031398015.1 Burkholderiaceae bacterium | reverse complement strand
CCAAGCACATCTGCAGGCTGATGTGCTGCGCTTGACCAGCGAGTCCATGCGCCGGATCGCCGACATCCATGACCCCTTGTCTCGTCGCCCACATTCGGTGATGCAGCAACGGTGACGCTTGTCTCGAACATGAATGGCTGTGGGCACCTCTTGGCGCACTGGCATTGCGTACCGACTTGCGTCTTGACCACGCGGGAGCTCACTTCGGGCTGGCTGGCGCGTCACAACTCGGCCACGCGCCGGATGTCGGCCAGGATGCGCTGGCGCATCAGCCCGCTGACCGGCCGGATCAGCAGCCAGTAGGCGGCCAGCCGGCGCCGGGTGGCCTCACTGCCGCAGTGCACCCGGGTGACGGTGGTCAGCGTGGTGGCACCGCCGTCGGCCTGCGCCTCGAAGCCCAGCACCAGCTTGGCCGCGTCGGGCTCGGCATAGGCACTGAAGGCCTCGGCGTCGGCCAGCGGCTGCAGGCCGTAGCCCGGCTCCCAGAAACGGCCGGCCAGGCCGTAGGCCAGGGCCTGGTCACCATGGCGGCCCAGCGCCACAAAGTCCGCCAGGCCGAAGCGTGGCCGCTGGCCCAGCGCGCTGCGCCCACCCAGCTTGGACGCGATGCGCGCCGGTGCCTCGCGCAGCGCCAGCGCGGCGTTGATCAGGGCATCGTGCGCCGGGTCATAGGCAGCGGCGGCGTCGAGCAAGGCCCCCGGCGCAGCGCTGCTGCGGATGTGGTGAACTTCATCAAACTGCCACTGCGGCAGCCAGTCATCGAGCCAGGCCATGAGGCCACCCTAACACCGAGCCCACCATGACCCTGCTGATCATCCGCCACGGCGAAACCCCGCTCAACGTGGCCCGCGTGCTGCAACCGGCCGACACCCCGCTGTCGGCCAACGGCCTGGCCCAGGCCGCGCGGCTGGCGCAGCGGCTGGCGGCGGGCCTGCCGCTCAAGCCGGCGGCCATCGTCAGCAGCGATTTGCCGCGCGCACTGCAAACAGCGCAGGCGCTGGCCGCTGCCACTGGCCTGGGGCTGGGCACGTCAGCACTGCTGCACGAGCGCAACTTCGGTGACCTGCGCGGCCGGCCGTATGACACCCTGCCGTTCGACCCGTTGACCAGCGACGAGGCGCCACCCAACGGTGAATCGCATGCAGTTTTCGGCGCGCGCTGCGCTGCGGCCTGGGCCTGGGTGCTGGCCCAGCACGCCGCGCTGCAGGCCGCAGCAGGCGGCGGGCCGCTGGCCGTCGTCACGCATGGGCTGGTGATCAAGCACTGGCTGCAGCATGGCCCGCTGCGCCTGCCGGCGCACCTTGGCCTGCCCGAGCGTTTGTCCAACACCTCGCTCACCGTGGCCGCAGCCGCCGCGCCGTTCGAGGTCAGCCTGGTCGATTGCACCGCCCACTTGGGCGGTGACGTGGTGGCCGATGCCAAGAGCTTGTCGGGCGGCTGAGCCCGGACGCAAACCCTCCTGAGGAGGGTTGGTGCCTGGCAAAGCGGCCGAGCTCTGCGAGGCCGTGGGTGCGCTTCGGAAGGGGAGGACTCACTTCCAGCCGGCGCGGTCGAATGCCTTTTGTGCGGCCACCGTGCTCTTGGCCAGCTCACCGATGGGCAGCGCATCGGGCTTGAACGGGCCCATGGCCACCAGTGTGGGGTTGGCCGCCACGCTGCCCTTGACCACCGGCCATTCGTTGTTGCCGTCGGCAAAGTAGGCCTGCGCGTCGTCGCTGGCCAGGTACTCCATGAACCTGATCGCCGCCGCCTTGTTGGGCGCGTGTTTCAGCACCCCGGCGCCCGACACATTGACATGTGTGCCCCAGCTGGCCTGGTTGGGCCAGACCATGCCCACTGCGTTCATCGCGGCTTGGTCGTCGGGCTTGGTGCTGCGCATCAGACGCGCCAGGTAGTAGGTGTTGGAGATGGTCACGCCGCATTCACCGGCGGCCACGGCCTTGATCTGGTCGGTGTCGCCACCCTTGGGGCCACGCGCGAAGTTGGCCACCAGGCCACGCGCCCAGGCCTCGGCCGCCGGCTCGCCGTCATGCGCAATCACCGCCGCACCCAGGCTCAGGTTGTACGGGTGGGCGCCTGAGCGCATGCACACCTGGCCTTTGAGCGCCGGTTTGGCCAGGTCGGCATAACTCTGCACCAACGCGGCGTTGACGGCCACCTTGTTGTAGACGATCACCCGCGCCCGGGTCGAAAACGCCACCCAGTTGGGCGTGCGCAGGTTGGCCGGGATGCGCTCGTCCAGCAGCTTGCTCTGCAGCGGCTGGAACAGGCCCATGCTGTCGGCCGCTTCCAGCCGCGCCGCGTCCACGGTGATCAGGATGTCGGCCGGGCTGGCTGGGCCCTCGTTGCGGATGCGCTCGACAAGCTCGTCCTCCTTGCCGTCGAGCCGGTTGATCTTGATGCCGGTGGCCTTGCTGAAGTTGGCGTACAGCGCTTCGTCGGTCTGGTAGTGGCGCGCCGAGTACAGGTTCAGCACCTGCTGGGCCTGCGCTGCGCTGCCGATGCAGACGCCGGCCAGCGCGGCCAGCCCCAGCTTGCGCAAGCGTTGGCGGCGGTCATTGGGCAGCGGGCAGGTCGGCATGGCGTTGTTGGGCGGGGGTGGCAGGAGGTGCAATCATAACAAGAACGATTCGCAATACCATCCAAGCCACCCTGCTGGCGTGTCAGCGGCCAGCGCGCGCGGGCGGCAGCAGGCCGGCTACAACCAGCCCACGCGCCGAAAGCGCCAGTACATCAGCCCGCAGGCACTGGCAATCAATGCCAGCGCGCCGGGGTAGCCCCAGCGCGATTTCAGCTCGGGCATGAACTCGAAGTTCATGCCCCAGACGCCGACCAGGAACGTGGCCACCGCAAAGATGCCGGCCCAGGCCGCCAGGCGCTTGGTGACTTCACTCTCCTCGATGGTCACCATCGACAGGTTGACCTGGATCGCCGTGCCGATGGTGTCGCGGATGGTGTCGATCGCCGTCTGCAGCCGCGCCAGGTGGTCGGCAATGTCGCGGAAGTATTCGGTGCTGGCCATGCACACCGACGGCACCCGCCCGCCATAGAGCTTGCCCACCGCGTCGAGCAGCGGCGACACCGCATGGCGCAGCGTGGTCACCTTGTGCTTGAGCTCGTACAGCCGCTCGATGTTGGCGCGGCCGGCGCCACGGTCGAAGATCTGGTTCTCGATGGTCTCCAGCTCGACTTCCAGCGCGTCGACGAGTGGGAAATAACGGTCAACCACCGCGTCCATCAGCGCATACAGCACAAAGCTGGCGCCCTGGCGCAGCAGCTCGGGCTCGCCTTCGCAGCGCTCACGCACACCCAGAAAGCCCTGGCTGCTGCCATTGCGCACCGACAGCACGAAGTTGTGGCCGGTGAACACATTGACCTCGCCCAGCTTCAGGCTGTCGGTGGGCGTGTATTCGATCAGGTGCAGCACCGTGAACACGGTCTTGCCGTATTCCTCGATCTTGGGCCGCTGGTGGCCGTGGTGGGCGTCTTCCACCGCCAGCGGGTGCAGGCCGAACTCGTCCTGCATCAGGTCAAGCTCGGCGTCGCTGGCGTCGCGCAGCGCCACCCAGACAAAACAGCCTGGCAGGCTCAGGTGGTCGCTGATGTCCTCGACAGGGATGTCGGCAAGCTTGGTGCCGTCGCGGTAAACAACACAGTTGATCAGCATGGCGGTGGACCGGAGTGGACAACGGATGCGGCCCGGCATCTTGGCATGCGCCGCAGCGGCGCCTACAGTGGCCAGCATGGCCGACACCGACTCGCCGCCGTTCTTCGTCAGCTACAGCCACCATGACGCCGACTGGCGCGCGCTGTTGTTCGACAGCGTGCTGTCCACCACCTTCGGTGACTACCCGGTCTGGAGCGACGCCAGCCTGCGGGCCGGGGATGCCTGGCGCGAGCAGATCGACGCCCAGCTGGCGCGCTGCGCGGTGGCTGTGCTGCTGGTCAGCCCGCACTTTCTGGCCTCCAGCTTCATCGCCGAGCGCGAGCTGCCGGTGATCCTGCAGCGCGCAGCCAGCGGCGGCCTGCGCATCGTCTGGATTCCGCTGGCGCTTGGCCACGACACCTTGGCCGCCCAGCGCCCCGAGTTGGCCGCGCTGCAGGGCGGCCTGGGCTATGCACTGGCGCTGCCGGCGCGGCCGCAGGACTGCCAGGCCGAGGCGCTGGAAAAAGTCCGCCAGCATGTGGCCCAGCAGATGCAGGCGGCGGTTGACCCATTGGGTGCCGGCCTGGCCCAGCGTCTGGCGCGCCGTTACCTGGTGCAGCGCCGCCTGGGTGAGGGCAACCTGGCGGTCGTCTACAAGGGTTTCGACCAGCAGCTCAAGCGCACGGTGGCCATCAAGGTGTTGAAAGACTTGCGCCAGCGTGACGCTTTCAAGGCCGATGTCGAAGACGCGCTGCGCACCTCCGAAGAACCCAACTTCGTCAACATCTACGACGCCGATTTCGACGCCGGCAACGCCTATTGCGTGGTGCAGCACATCCGCGGCCAGACGCTGCGCGCGCTGCTCGACGACCCGGTCTATGCCAACGGCCTGCCGGTGCAGACGCTGCGCCGGGTGTTCCTGCGCCTGGCAACCGCCATTGCCCGGGCCCATGCGCTGGGCATCTGCTACGGCAACCTCAAGCCGTCGAACATCTTCCTGGACGACAGCTTCGAGCCCTTCATCCTGCCGGTGGGCCGACGCTGTGACCCGGCGCGGGAGCGCCAGTCGGTGCTGGCCTTGCTGGCACGGCTGCAGGGCAATGCCGAAACCGGCAGCACGCCGCGCGCGTCAGACCAGGAAGACCTGTGTTACCTGGTGCCCGAGCGCTTTGGCGAGCAGATCGACGAGGTGCACGCCCAATTGGCCGACCAGTACATGCTGGGTGTGCTCAGCTACGAGATGGCCACCGGCCGGCGCCCGGTGCTGATTGCCGACCCGCAGCGCCTGCTGGCCGACGGGCGCCACGCCTTTGTGCCATTGCCGCCGGTGGCCCAGCACCGCCGCCTGTGCCCGCAGCGCCTGGGCGCGCTGGTGGCGCGCATGGCCAACCCGGACCCGGTGCAGCGCCACCCCGGCTTGGCCGACATGCTGCAAGAGCCCGACCTGCACGACGAGCTGAACCTGGTGATCGCTCGCGACAGCTACCGCCGCTGTGCCCAGGTGCCAGGCTTTGACGAGCAGTTCTTTGCCTGCTTCTATGCCAACTTCCTGCGCGCCAGCCCCGAGGCGGCGCCGTTCTTTGCGCGCTTTGCGCCCGGTGACTGGGCGCGCCAGCACCGCATGCTCAAAGAAGCCGTGCTGCTGCTGTTTGCCTTTGCCCAGCAGCAGGGCGCGCAGACCGAACCCAACCTGCTGAGCCGCACCGCCGCATCCCACCGCCACATTCCGCCGGCGCTGTATGCGCCCTTCCTCGATGCCCTGGTGCTGACGGTGTGCGGTGACGAGGCCAGCGGCACGCCGGCGGCTGACCCGGCCTGCCGGCAGCGCGACACCGCGCGTGACCTGGCGCGTGACCTGACACGCTACTGGCAGCGCGCGCTGGCGCCGGGCATCGCCTACTTGCAGGGCGCCGGCCAACGCGCGGTGTGAGGCAGACCGCCCACGGCCTCGCAGAGCTCGGCCGCT
>JANNMP010000559.1:0-4811 GCA_031398015.1 Burkholderiaceae bacterium | reverse complement strand
GCGCATCCGACTGCAGGCCGTGGATCAACAGCACCGGCACCTGCACCTCGCTCCACTGCGCCCATTGCTCCAGGCTTCGCTGCGCTGTGCGGCGGTAGGCCTGCATGGCGCGCACGTCGTGGCGGTAGATGCGCCCGCCCTCTTCGTCGCACCAGCGGGTCTGGTGGAAGGTCAGGGTGAAGCGGATGTCGTCGCCCACCGGCCCGTCGTTCTTCTGCGACGCGCCGATCTTGCGCAGCAAGTCCTGCGGCTCACGGAACACATAGTGCCGGGCGATGGTGTCGGCACGGCGGCGGCGGCGCTTGGCCGGGATGTGCGGGCCGACGTCGTTCAGGATCAGCCGGTTGATGAGTCTGGGGTGGCGCGCCATCAGCGCAATGGCGGCACTGCCGCCCATCGACGAGCCCAGCACGGTGACCGGGCCGGTGGACTTCCCCACACCCAGGGCCAGGATCATCTGGCGCAGCTGCTCGGCGTAGGTGGGCAGTGAATAGTCGGCCTCACTGGCCAGCCAGCCAGAACGGCCACGGCCCAGCCAGTCCATGCACACGACGCGGAAGCGGTCACTCAGGTCGCTGGCCAGATAGGAGAATCGCATCGCCACATTGGCCACGCCGCCGCAGCACACCAGCACCGGCGCATCGGCCGGGCCCCATTCGGTGTAGGCCACGCTGACTGAATAAGGCTTCTTCAGCCGCAGCGGTGTGCCGCCCTGCAGGCGCACCGGGTGCTGGTAGTCAAAGCGCTGCAAATCAAACTGGCCATGGAAGCGGCCCACCACCCGGCTGGCCTGGGCCATGTAGTCACGCCAGGTGGCCAGCGGCCGTCGCGGGCCGCGCACCGGCGGCTCCCAGGCAATGTCGACCAGCTCACCGGGCACGGTGTCGCCGGCAATGTCGTCGCGTGGGACGACGGCCAGTTGGTGCTTCATGCGGATACCACTCCTCTGGATGGGGCCACGGCCCGGGGCGCCTCAAGGCAAAGCCGGGCCGCTGACTTTGGCGTTGCTTCGGTGGTATCGGCTAGCGGCGCTGGCCCTTGAGGAACGAATCCCCATGGGCGGTGTGGCTTCACGGCGGCTGGGCCGCGCTCAAGCTGGCGCCACAGCGCCCGATAACAGGTGCCAGGACCGGGCCTGTTGCCGGGTTCGGGAGCAAGCCCAATGGATTCAACCAAGCGCCGCATGGTCGGCGTGGCTGTGATCGTGTGTGGTTTTGCAGTCGGCATGGCCGGCTTGCTGAACTACTTCAAGTTCCGCAGCACCGCCACCAGCATCGTCAAGGACCGGCTGCTTGTCACCGGCCGCTCGATCGACAACAGCATCCAGTCGTCGCTGTCACTGGGCCTGCAGTTCGCCGACATCGGCACCCTGCCCGGCACCATGCAGCGCGAGCGTGCCACCGACGACCTGATCCTGAGCATCGACATCTTCGACAACGACGGCCGCATGCTCTACAGCACCGACAGCCTGCGCATGGACCGGCCGGTGCCCAGGCACTGGGTGGACGCGGCGCAAAAGGCCACCGACGACGGCTGGTTCACCGACCACCAGGCCGAATCGGCCGCCGGCATGAAGATCGAGAACAACTTCGGCCTGACCATGGGCCACCTGGTGCTGCGCTACTCCAACGAGAAGGTGGCGGAGTCGATCCATGCGGTGGGCCGGCAATTGGCGCTGGGCACGCTGCTGATGTTTCTGGCCTCGGCCGGGCTGTCGTCGTTTGCGCTGCTGCGGGTGATGAACCGGCTCGAAGTTGACATCCGCGCTGCCGAGCAGGCGCTGGCCCAGGGCGGTGTCACCGGCAACCTGGCGGCCAGCGCACGGGGGCCGTTCGGGCCGTCGCTGCGCCAGTTTGTCGACACCGTGCGCCTGGCCGACAGCCAGCTGACCGACCTGCGCGCGCAATTGCACCGGGGGACAGCAGCATGACCAACGGCTACTTGCGTGGCGTCTATCTGCGCCTGGCCGGCGTGCTGACGCTGGTGGTGCTGTTGGCGCTGCTGGCCAACGCGGCGGTGTCACACCGCGCCTTCGAGGCCGCGCTGGCGCCCGAGATGGCCAAGAAGGTGACCAGTGCCGGCGCATCGATCCGCGCGCTGGTGGTGCGCGCCAATGACAGCGGCGTGCCGTTTGGTGAGCTGCACGGCGTGGAGCAGCGCTTCGACGAAGTGCGCACCGAGATGCCCGAGGTCAGCTACGTGGCGCTGACCGATGTCAAGGGCCAGGCGCTGCACCAGCGCTTCAAGCCGCCGGCCGGTGCCAGTGATTACTTGCGCAGCCCGGCCGTGCTGGCGCTGCTGAAGACGCCCGACCTGGTGCCGCCTGCGGTGCGGGTGGGCAACCAGTATGTGGTGTCGCTGCCCATCGTGGCCGCGCCCGACAAGGCACTTGGCCTGCTGCACATCGGCATCGACGTGAGCTTTGTCGACGCCATCGTGCTGGACATGCTCTACGACGTGCTGGTGGTGCTGGTGGTGTCGCTGTTCTTCACGCTGGAGCTGCTGCACTTCATGGCCGGCGCCAAGCTCGACGCCGGCCTGCGCGCACTGGGCGGGGTGTTCGAGCGGGGTGCGCGGGGCGACTTCAGCGCCCGCAACAGGCCGCGTGGCGAGGTGGCCTTTGCCGGCCTGGTGGGGCAGCTGGAGGCGGTGCTGGCGCGGGTGAACAGCCACTTCGAGGCCCTGGGCGCATTGGTCGAACAAGGCCGGCGCCTGCCGTCGCATGAGCGCCCGCCCGGCCAGGGCGCGGTGCAGGCTGGCCTGCACCGGCTTGCCGAGCGCTTCAACTTCGGCGCCGAGCCGGCCGCCGCACGCGGCAGCGAGACCGAGCTGGCCAAGGTGCGCACGCCGCTGTTCGTGTTCATCCTGGCCGAAGAGCTGACACGCTCGTTCCTGCCCGGTTATGTCAAGGACCTGCTGGTGCCGCTGCCGGGGCTGCCGTGGCTCACAACCGAGCTGCTGGTGGGCCTGCCGATCGCGCTGTTCATGCTGATCGTGGCGCTGGGCCAGCCGGTCATCGGCGTGTGGTGTGAGCGGGTCGGCCACCGCCGCACCATGTTGACCGGCGCGGCCGTGGCCAGCGTGGGCTTTGTGGCCACCGCGATGGCGCACAACGTGCTGGACCTGCTGCTCTGGCGCTCACTCTGCGCGGCGGGCTATGCGATGGTGTTCGTCGCCGGACAGGCCTATGTGCTGGACCACGCCACACCCGCCACCCGGGCGCGCAGCTTTGCGCTGTTTGTCGGCGCCATCATGGCCGCCACGGTGTGCGGGCCGTCGATCGGCGGCATCCTGGCCGACAACATCGGCGTGCGCACCACCTTTGGCATTGCCGCGCTGCTGGCAGCGGGCTCGATGCTGGCCATCCGCGGCCTGCCCGATGTGCGCCCCGAAGTGGGCAAGGTGGTGGGCCGCGCCACCGCGCGCCTGCCCAAGCTGGCCGAGATTGCCGCGCTGGTGGGCAATGCCCGCTTCATGGCCGTCACCGGCCTGGCGGCAATGCCGGCCAAGATTCTGCTGACCGGCATGTGCTTCTATCTGGTGCCGCTGTATGTGGACAGCATCGGCGACAGCCAGTCGATGGCCGGCCGGGTGCTGATGACCTATGCAGTGGCGATGGTGGTGCTGGCGCCGCTGACTGCTGGCTGGGCCACCAACCGCGAGCGCATGCACTGGCTGGTGGGCGGCGGCCTGGTCGTCTCGGGCCTGGGCGGGGTGTTGATGCTCAGCGGTGCTGGCGTGGGCTGGGTGTTCCTGGCCGTGCTGCTGGTCGGCCTGGGCCAGTCGATGTCGATCTCGGCGCAGAGTGCCCTGGTCAGCGAGCACTGCCAGAGCGAGATCGAGCGCCTGGGCGAAGGCACGGTCTACGGCGTCTACCGCCTGCTGGAGCGCCTGGGCAACGCCAGCGGCCCGCTGCTGGCGGCGGTGTTGTTGCGCTGGCTGGACTACCGCTACAGCTTTGCCGCGCTGGGCGCCGGCGTGGCGGTGTGCGGCGTCGCCTTTTTGCTGGCCACCCGGCGCAGCGCACAGCCGGCGCTGGTACCGGCTTGACGCGCCGGCCTGACGCGCCGGCCTGACGCCCCCCCATTCAACTGTCGAAAGCACACACCATGACCACAGGTTTCACCCGCCGCCAGTTGCTGGCAGCCGCGTCTGCCACCCTGCCCGTGCTGGGCGCACCCAGCGTGCTGGCCGCCCCGGCCAAGCGCCACCGCATCTTCGCCGTCACCTTCCGCGGCATGACCGATGTGGAAAAGGGCTTCGAGGAGTACTTCAGCAGCCGCAAGCTGCCGGTGGACATCACCTACCGCGACATCAACCGCGACGCCACCCGCATGCCGGCGATCCTGGACGAAATCCGCGCCGCCAAGCCCGACCTGATCTACACCTGGGGCACCTCGGTCACGCTGGGTGTGGTGGGGCCGTACGACGGTGTGGTCAAGGGCCAGCACATCAGCGACATCCCCACCGTGTTCACGCTGGTGGCCGCGCCGGTGCAGGCCAAGATCGTGCCTGACCTGGCCAGCCACAGCCGCAACCTGACCGGCGTGACGCATGTGGTGCCCACCGAATCACAGATCCGCGCCATTGCCGCCTACCGGCCGTTTGACACCCTGGGCGTGCTGTACACGCCCACCGAGCGCAACTCGGTGGTGGTGCTCGAAGAAATCCGCCGCCTGGGCCGCGAGCGCGGCTTTCACACGGTGGAGCGCACCTTCCGCCTGGACAGCACGCGCACGCCGGTCGCCGACGGCCCCGCCCACCTGCAGCCTGAGCAGAAAGAGGCCGGCGCGCAATGCCTGTACCTCCCG
>JANNMP010000545.1:0-2133 GCA_031398015.1 Burkholderiaceae bacterium | reverse complement strand
AGCCCGACGGGCCGACAAAAACGCAGAACTCACCGTCGTCCACGGTGAGCGTGGCGTCGCGGATGGTCAGTGGCAGGCTGGGGCCGTAGCGCTTGTTGATCTGGTTGAAGTCAATGCGGGACATGCGCTCAGCCTTTCACTGCGCCGGCGGTCAAGCCGGAGACGATCTTCTTCTGGAACACCAGCACCAGGCCCAGCAGCGGCAACGTGACGATGACCGATGCCGCCATGATCGAGCCCCATGGGATCTCGAACGCCGTGGCCCCGGCGATCAGCGAGATGCCCACCGGCACGGTGCGCTGGTTGTCCTCGACCACGAAGGTCAGCGCAAACAGGAACTCGTTCCACGCGCCAATGAAGGCCAGCAGCCCGGTGGAGACGAGTGCCGGCCACAGCAGCGGCATGAAGACCGAGAAGATGATGCGCAGCGGCCCGCAGCCGTCCATGATGGCGGCCTCTTCCAGCTCATTGGGCAGCTCACGCATGAAGGTGGTGAGGATCCACACCGTGAACGGCAACGTGAAGATGGTGTACGGCACCACCAGGCCGATGGCCTTGTTGAACAGGCCGAGCGCCTGGATCAGCTCGAACATGCCCGACAGCACCGCCACCTGCGGAAACATCGACACACCCAGGATCGTGACCAGCAGCAGCCCCTTGCCCTTGAAGCGGATGCGGCCCAGCGCGTAGCTGGCGGTCAGGCCCAGCGCGATGGCAAACGCCACCGTGAGCGTGGCCACCATGATGCTGTTGGCCAGGTGGCGGCCGAAGGGCTGGGCACCGTCGAACAGCGCGCGGTAGTTGTTCAGGCTGGACGCCTTCGGCCACAGGCCGGGGTCGAACAATGCCGCACCGGTTTTCAGCGATGTACTGAGCATGTAGATGAACGGGCCGACCGAAACGAACACCAGCAGCGCCGCAGCGGCGTACAGCAACACGCTGCCCAGCACCGGGCGCTGGATCATGCCGGCTCCGCCAGCTTCACCCGCGTGGCCCGCAGGAACACCACCGCCGACAGCAGGATCAGCAGGAACAGCGATGTCGATGCCGCCGACCCGAAGCCGATGTTGCCGGCGTCGACCATCTCGCGCCGCACATAGCCCGACATGCTGATGGTGCTGCTGTCATTGGAGGTCAACACGAAGATCAGGTCGAACACCCGCAGCGCATCGAGCAGGCGGAACACCATCGCCACCAGCAGCGGCTGGCGGATCAGCGGCAATGTCACCTTCCAGAACACGCGCAGCGGGTGCACACCATCGACCCGCGCCGCCTCGTAGCAGTCCTTGGGCAGGGTCTGCAGCGCGGCCAGGATCAGCAGCGCCATGAACGGCGTGGTCTTCCACACGTCCACAGCCACCACCGTCCACATCGCCGTGCGGGCGTCGGCCGTCCAGGCGATGTTCTGGTCGATCAGGCCGATGCCGATCAACATCTGGTTGAACAGGCCGAACTGGTCATGCAGCATCCAGCCCCACATCTTGGCCGACACGATGGTGGGGATGGCCCAGGGCACCAGCACTGCGGTGCGCACGAAGGTGCGGCCCTTGAAGTCCTGGTTCAGCAGCAGCGCCACACCCAGGCCGGTGAGCGTCTCCAGCACCACCGACACGCCGGCAAACTTCAAGGTGTTGAGGATCGACGTGCCCCAGTCGCTGGCCCAGAAGCCGTCGCTGTAGTTGGGGTTGAAGAACAGGCCGTAGGGCCCGAAGAAGTTTTCCAGCCCCACGAAGCGGCTGGCCGCCATGTTGTTGATGTTGGTCTCGGTCAGGCTGAACCAGATCGAGCGGCCCAGCGGCCACACGGCCACCACAGCCATCAACACCAGCATCGGCGCCAGGAACAGCCAGGCCGTGCGCGTGCGGTTGTTCATATCAGTGCCTTCATGCCGGCCTCAGCATTGCGCCTCAGGATTGCGCCGCAACATTGCGCCTCAGAACCGCGCCTCACCACTGCTCCCGCTTGATGAGTTTGAGCTTGCCCTCGAGCTTGCGCACCGCCGCCGCGCCACTGGTTTTCTTGGCCAGCACATCGTGCGCCGCGTCCCAGAACGCCAGGCTCACTGCCGGGTACTTCAGCCCCGCCAGGCCTGATGGCCGCGCCACCGCCGTGCGCAGCATCTCCAGCAGGCTG
>JANNMP010000480.1:0-9020 GCA_031398015.1 Burkholderiaceae bacterium | reverse complement strand
GCCGCCGTTGGCCAACTTGCGTGGCCGCGTGGATGCCGGCAACAAGGGCCTGGCCATCAGCGGCTTGCGCGCCCAGCTGCTGGGCGGCGAGGCCTTGATCGACGCCAACACCCAGGCCGATGGCAGCTTGCGCATTCAACTCAACGGCAGCGCCAGCGCCGACGCGCTGCGCCGCGCCAGCGAGCTGGGGCCCACGGTGCAGCGCCTGGCGCAGCGGCTGCAGGGCCAGGCCGGCTACCGCTGGCAGGCCAGCCTGCCGGCGCCCCAGGCGGGCAGCGCTGCGCACGCCGAATGGCAGCTCAGCAGCAACCTGCAGGGCCTGGCCATCGATCTGCCCGCGCCGCTGGGCAAGGCGGCCGATGCGCCCTTGCCACTGCGCCTGAGCAGCAGTGCCGAGCCGCGTGCCGGCGCTGCGCCGCGCGATGCCGGCCGCGATGCCAGCCGCGACGCCAGCCGCGACGCCAGCCGCGACGCCATCCGAGACCTCTGGCGCCTCGACCTGGGCCCGCTCAAGGCCAGCATGCTGACCGAGCCCACGCCCAGCGGCGTGCGCCTGCTGCGCAGCGCCATGGCCTGGGACGCACCGCTGCCCGAGCCGCAACCCGGTGGCCGCGCGGTGCTGGCGCCCAACCGGCTCGACCTGGACGCCTGGCGTGCGCTGCTGGCAGCCAACCCCACCGGCCCCACCGGCGCTCCCGACGACAACACCTGGCTCCCGCAATCGGTGCACCTGAACACGCCTGACCTGCAGCTGGCCGGCCGGCGCCGGACCGGCGGGGAGCTCGACCTGCAGCGCCTGGCTGCCGGCACGGCGCCAGGTGCCGCCGACGCCGGTGACGGCTGGCGCGCCCTGTTGCAGGCCGACCAGACCGCCGGCACGCTGGAATACCGCGAACCCCGCCCGGGCAGCGCCAGCGGCACGCCGGGCCGCCTGCGCGCCCAGTTGTCGCGGCTCAGCGTGCCCGCCGAGGCTGACGCTGCGGTGTCGGCTGCAACGCCCGCTGACCCGGTGGCGCAGTTGATCGACCGGCCTGGCGCCGCCTTGCCGGCGTTGGACATCGAGATCGCCGATTTCGAGCTGCGTGGCCGCAGGCTGGGCAGCCTGAGCCTGGAGGCCGTCAACCGCCCCGCGCCCACCGACCCAGCCGGGCGCAGTGAATGGCAGCTGACCCGCCTGCGGCTGGCCAACAACGACGCCACGCTCACCGCCGACGGCCGCTGGGAAGCCGTGCCAGGCCAGGCACGGCGGCGCATGGCGCTGGGTTTCGACCTGGACGTGGCCAACGGCGGTGCGCTGCTCGAACGCCTGGGCTTCGGCCGCGTGCTGCGCGGCGCTGCCGGCAGGCTCAGCGGCACGTTGCGCTGGGACGGCTCGCCGCTGGGCCTTCATCTGCCCACGCTCGGCGGCCGGCTGGTGCTGGACATCAAAGGCGGGCAGTTTCTGCAGATGGACCCGGGCGCGGCGCGGCTGCTTGGCGTGATGAGCCTGCAGGCGCTGCCACGCCGGCTGCAACTGGATTTCCGCGACCTGTTTCAGCAGGGCTTTGCCTTCGACACCGCCAGCGCCGACGTGTTGATCCAGGGCGGCGTGGCCAGCACCGAGAACCTGCACCTGCGTGGGCTGCAGGCCATGGTGGCGATGGCCGGCAGCGCCGACATCGGCCGCGAAACGCAGAACCTGCATGTGGTGGTGGTGCCCGAGCTCAACACCAGCGGCGCCAGCCTGGCCTATGCGGCGGTGAACCCGGCGGTGGGCCTGGGCGCGTTTGTCGGCCAGTGGCTGCTGCGCGAACCGCTGCGCCTGGCCAGCGCGCGAGAATTCCGCGTCACCGGCCAGTGGGACGCACCCAAGGTCGAACGCCTCGAGCGCGGCCTGCTCGACCCCTTGCCCGCATCGGCCGGCGCCAAACCGGCAGCACCGGCCGCAGCAACCGCACCAACCGCACCCAGCCAACCCAAACCCTGAAAGTGAGCGACCGATGCGCGACAGCCTGCATGTGGCTGCACTGCAAATGGTGTCGACGCCCGATGTGGCGCGCAACCTGGCGGCTGCCGGCGCGCTGCTGCAGCGCGCTGCCGACCAAGGCGCCCGCCTGCTGGCGCTGCCTGAATACTTCTGCCTGCTGGGCCGCAGCGACCGTGACAAGCTGGCGCTGGCTGAGGCCCCCGGCAGCGGCCCGATCCAGGACCACCTGGCAACTGCCGCGCAACGGCTGGGCATCTGGCTGATCGGCGGCACGCTGCCACTGCAGACCGACGATGCCGAGCGGGTGCGCAACAGCTGCCTGGTGTGGGGCCCCGACGGCCGCCAGGTGGCGCGCTACGACAAGGTGCATCTGTTCGCCTACGACAACGGCCGCGAACGCTATGACGAAGGCCGCGTGCTGCAGGCCGGCAGCGCGCCGGTGGCCTTCGATTGCGACGGCTGGCGGGTGGGGTTGTCCGTGTGTTACGACCTGCGCTTTCCCGAGCTGTACCGCATGTTGATGCGCGCGCCGCTGGGGCCTTGTGACTTGCTGGTCGTGCCCTCGGCCTTCACCCACACCACGGGAAGCGCGCACTGGGATTTGCTGCTGCGCGCCCGCGCGGTGGAAAACCAGTGCTATGTGCTGGCGCCGGCCCAGGGCGGGCAACATGAGAACGGCCGCCGCACCTGGGGCCACAGCCTGCTGGCCGAGCCCTGGGGCACGCTGCTGGCTTGCCAGGCCGAGGGTGAGGCGGTGGTGGCCGGTGTGTTGCAGCGCAGCCACCTGGCTGCCGTGCGCCAGCAGTTGCCGGCGCTGGCGCACCGTTGTCTGTGAGCGTTGCGGGCAATCCGCCGGCCGGGCGTCAGTCGGCCAGGCTCAGGCCCAGCGTGGCAGCCAGTCGCGCGGCGGTCTCACGCAGCGCGGCAATGCGCGAGCCCGCTGCCAGCTGCAGGCAGCGCCGGGCATAGGCCGGGTCGGCCTGCAAGCGCTCCACATGCACATGGTGGCCGTCACCGGCCATCAGCCATTTGAAGTCGATGATTTCGACCAGGTGCAGCGATCGGCAGGGGGTGGCACTGGCAGCGTTCATGGTGTTCCGTTGGCGTGGCCTCCAGGTTAACGGCCGCAGCTTCGGCAAAGCTGACAGCGGCAATGGGGTGGAATGCCCAAACCATCACGCCGCCGACGATTCGCCCCTGGCTCAGCGGCTGCGCCGCGCCAACACGGCCTGGCTCAGCGTCTGCAGCACGGCCAGTGAATCGTCCCAGCCGATGCAGGCGTCGGTGATGCTCTGGCCGTAGGCCAAGCCTGCCGGGTCGTCGGTGCCGGCGCTGAATTTCTGCGCCCCGGCATGCAGGTGGCTTTCCACCATCACCCCGGTGATGCAGCGGTTGCCGGCGGCCAGCTGGCCGGCCACGTCTTGCGCCACGTCGATCTGGCGCTGGTGCTGCTTGCTGCTGTTGGCATGGCTGCAGTCGATCATCAGCTGGCAGGGCAGCTTGGCCGCGCGCAGCTCGGCGCAGGCCGCGTCGACGCTGGCGGCGTCGTAGTTGGGCGTCTTGCCGCCGCGCAAGATGACGTGGCAGTCCGGGTTGCCCTTGGTCTGCACGATCGCCACCTGGCCGTTTTTGTGCACGCTCATGAAGTGGTGGGCGCGGCTGGCGGCCTGGATCGCGTCGGTGGCGATCTTCAGGTTGCCGTCGGTGCCGTTCTTGAAGCCGATCGGCGCGCTCAAACCCGAGGCCAGCTCGCGGTGCACCTGGCTTTCAGTGGTGCGCGCACCAATCGCGCCCCAGCGGATCAGGTCACCGATGTACTGCGGGCTGATCACATCGAGAAACTCGCTGCCCGCTGGCACGCCCAGGCGGTTGATGTCGACCAGCAACTGCCGCGCGATGCGCAGGCCCTCGTGGATGCGGAAGCTCTCGTCCAGGTACGGGTCGTTGATCAGGCCCTTCCAGCCCACCGTGGTGCGGGGTTTTTCGAAGTACACCCGCATCACGATTTCCAGCGTGCCGGCATGCCGGGCGCGCTCGGTTTTGAGGCGGCGGGCGTAGTCCAGCGCGGCGCTGGGGTCGTGGATCGAGCAAGGGCCGATCACCACCAGCAGGCGGTCGTCCTGGCCGTTGAAGATGTTGCGCACCTGGCGCCGGGTGTCGCCGATCAACGTCTCCACCGGCGTGCCGGCGATGGGGAAGAAGCGGATCAGATGCTCGGGCGGCGGCAGCGGCGTCACCTCTTCGATGCGCTGGTCGTCGGTCTGGCTGGTCTTTTCGCTCAGCGCATAGCCGAAGCCGGGCACGGTGCTGGCGCGGGGCTGGGTGGGTGCGGGGGTGGAGGGGGTCAAAAGTCTGCTCCTGGGCTGCGGACGAAAAAAAACCGCCGGTGCTGCCGGCGGTTGGTCTGGGTGCCTTGACGTCGCTTCACGCGCGCTTTGGTCTCCAGCCGCCGGGTGGGGGCGAGAACCAAAAGGACGCAAAAAACTGGGCGTTGCGGGGCATGGGGCGGCAATGTAGCACGCAGGGGTGGTTGTCAACCCAGCGTCAGCGCCGGCCGAACATCATCTGCCTGGCCAGCGCCGATTTCAGCGGCGGCAGCGCCTGCAGCGCCGCCAGCCCCAGGCCACGCGCTGCCGGCAACCCCGGCCAGCGCCAGGTGAAGCTGCGGGCCAGAAAATCCGTGGCGGCGATCATCGCCCAGCGGTCGGGCCCACGCTGCCATTCCAGCCGGCGCAGCAGCGTGGCCACATCCTGCGGCCGGGCATGGCGCAGCGCCTGCACCAGCGCGGCGGCATCGCGCAGGCCCAGGTTGAGCCCCTGGCCGGCCACCGGGTGCAGGGTTTGCGCGGCATTGCCAATGCGCACGATGGCGCCGTCGGCCAAGGTGCGCTCGGCGTTCAGGCCCAGCGCAAATTGCTTCAGCGCTGACAGGCCGGTCACCCGGCCGGCCGCTGCAGGCAGCAGGCTGTTGAGCACGGCCATGCGCTGGGGCGCGGTCAGCGCCGCCACCGGGTCGTCGCCGCTGGCCACGCACCACACCATGGCTGCACGCGCCTGGCCGTCGGCGGCCGGCGCCAGCGGCAGCAGCGCCAGCGGGCCGCTGCGGGTGAAGCGCTCGACGGCCAGGCCGGGCGTGGCGCCAGCCAGCGTGGCCGTGCCGACCCAGGCGGTCTGGCCATAGTCATGGCGCAGGCCCTTGCCCGGCTGGTCGGCAAACACGCCGCCCTCGGCAACCACCGCCAGGTCAAACCGTTCAGCAATGCCGGCGTCGACTTCAACGCCGCCGCGGCTGTCGCCATCACCGGCCAAGTTGCGCAGCTCGGCCACGGGCTGGCCGAAGCGGCTGTGCAGGCGCTGCGGCGCCGCCAGCTCGGTGGCCTGCCAGCAGCGCTGCATGGCGCTGACCAGGGCGCCGTAGGGCAGCACCGCGCCGAGCATGTGCACGCCTTCGTCGGCAGCGCGCAGGCGCAGCTCGGCCTGCGCCAGGCTGGGCGGGGCCTGCGACACCAGCACCTCGGTGATCGGCTGCGCAGCCGCCTCTGGCCAGGCGCCCAACTGGCGCAGCAGTTGCACGCTGCCCAGCGCCAGGGCCAATGTGCGTGGGTCAGCCGACACATCCTTGTCGGCCGCGCGGGCGTCAAACAGTGTGATCTCGGCGCCCGGCAGCTTGCGCGCAGCCAGCAGCGCCAGCGCCAGGCCGGCCGGGCCGGCGCCCACCACCGCCAGGCGCCAACTGGGGCGGGTCAATGGGTTCAAGAGCAGCCCTCCAGCCAGCCCACCTCGGGCATGCGGCCACTGCGCATGGTGATGATGCGGCCGCCGTCGTTGGCCTCCATCACCAGCGCAAAGCGGCGGTCGGGTGACCAGACCGTGAGCATCTTGCCGCGGTCGAAGTACGGGTGCGCAGCAACGAGCAGCCGCTTGCCGTACACCTTTTGTGCCTTCGCCACGCTGTCGCCCACATGGATGCCGCTGAGCGTGGCGTAGCGGGCGTCGCGGGTCTCGATGCGGGTGATCAGATCACCGGCCAGCACATAGCGCACACCCGGTTGCTGCGCGTTGAGGCGGTAGTGGCAGCCCAAGGTGGTGGGGCGTGATGCCGCGGGTGGTGCTGCAAGTGGTGCAGCACGTGATGCGGCAGGTGATGCGGCACGTGAGGGCAGCAGCGGTTCAGGTTGCAGCGGCTGCCCCAGCGCGGCCTCGGCCTGGGCCCGGGCCTGGCCGGCCGCTGCCGGCGCCAGGCCGTAGACGCTGAAGCGGCCTGCGGGCAGCGGTGCTGCTGCGGCACTGGCGCCTGCGGCCAGCAGCAACAGCGCAGGCAGTGCAGCGCGGCGGGTCATGGGCTGTGGCACGCGCTGGCGCGCAGCGCGGTATCGGCGGCCTGCAATTGCGCGGGCGTGCCCACGTTGTGCCAGGGGCTGTGCAACAGCGCACCGCCCAGCCGGCCGGCTGCTGCGCTGGCAAACAGGCAGGGGCCGAGAGCTGCATGCTGGCCCGCCGCGATGCCCGCCACCAGCGTGTGCCGCACCAGCGCCAGGTTGGCATAGGTCAGCGGCCGCGGCTGGCCGCTGGGCGGGCGTTGCACGCGGCCATGCTGCAGCGAGAAATCTCCCGCCGCATTGAAATCTGGGTTGGGCAACAGCCACAGGTGGGCGTCGTCGCTGCCTTGTTCAAAACGCCGGGCGCAGCCAGCGTCGAAGCTGAAACCAGGCGCCACGATGTCACCCGACACCAGCCAGAAGCAGCTGCCCAGCAGCGGCAAGGCCTTGGCGATGCCACCAGCGGTTTCCAGCGCGCCGCCGTGGTCGCGGCCTTCATGTGACCAGTGGATCACCAGGCCGAAGCGGCTGCCATCGCCCAGCGCGGCGGGGAACTGGTCTTCCAGCCAGGCGGTGTTGATCACCACCCGGCGCACACCGGCTGCGGCCAGCGCCAGCAAATGCCATTCCAGCATCGGCTTGCCGGCCACGCGCAGCAGCGGCTTGGGCATGGTGTCGGTCAGCGGCCGCAGGCGCTCACCGCGGCCGGCGGCCAGGATCAATGCAGGCAGGTTGGTGGGGGTGTCGTGCACACGAGCGGACACACGAGTGGACACAACAGCGGACACAGGAGCGGACACGGCAACAGACACAGCAGCGGGCATGGCGGCGGCAGTGTAGGCCCGCAGCTAAACTCGGCCGCCGCCCGCCTTCAGCCCACCCCACCACGCCCCAGCCCGGGCGCCGCGCATGGCCACCACAGCACAGCAGAACAAGACCACCGGCAGCCAGCGCACCCAGGCATTGATGGCCAATGCCATCCGCGCGCTGGCGATGGATGCAGTGCAGCAGGCCAACTCCGGCCACCCCGGCGCGCCAATGGGCATGGCCGAGATTGCGGTGGCGCTGTGGGGCCGGCACCTGCGGCACAACCCGGCCAACCCGCAGTGGGCCGACCGTGACCGCTTTGTGCTGAGCAACGGCCATGGCTCGATGCTGGTCTATGCGCTGCTGCACCTCACGGGCTATGCGTTGCCGATGAGCGAGCTGCGCAACTTCCGCCAACTGCACAGCCTGACCCCAGGCCACCCAGAAGTGGGCCTCACGCCGGGCATCGAGACCACCACCGGCCCGCTGGGCCAGGGCCTCGGCAACGCAGTGGGCATGGCGTTGGCCGAGAAGCTGCTGGCCACCGAGTTCAACCGCCCCGGCCACACCGTGGTCAACCACCGCACCTGGGTCTTTCTGGGTGACGGCTGCCTGATGGAAGGCATCAGCCACGAGGCCTGCGCATTGGCCGGCGCCTGGAAGCTGAACAAGCTGGTGGCGCTGTACGACGACAACGGCATCTCGATCGACGGCCAAGTGAAGCCCTGGTTCGTCGATGACGTGGCCCAGCGTTTTGCCGCCTACCAATGGGCCGTGGTCGGCCCGATCGACGGCCATGACGTGGCGGCGGTCGACGCAGCCGTTGCCCAGGCCAAGGCATCGGCCAGCCAGCCCACGCTGATCATCTGCAAGACCACCATCGGCAAAGGCTCGCCCAACCGCGCCGGCACCGCCAAGGCGCATGGCGAGGCGCTGGGCGCCGACGAGATCAAGCTGACGCGTGCGGCGTTGGGCTGGCCGCATGAGCCCTTCGTGATCCCCGAGGCCGCCTATGCCGCCTGGGACGCCAAGCGCAACGGCGAAACGGCTGAGGCCAAGTGGCTGGCGGTGTTCGACAAGTACAAGGCCAAGCACCCGCAGCTGGCCGCTGAACTGGCGCGACGCTTGCACGGCGATCTGCCCGCCGGTTTTGCCCAGGCGGCGGTGGACGCGGCCGTGGCCGCCCACACCGCGGCCCAGACCGTGGCCAGCCGCAAGGCCAGCCAGATCGCGCTGGAAACCTTCACCGCCGCGCTGCCCGAGTTGCTGGGCGGCTCAGCCGACCTGACCGGCAGCAACCTGACCAACACCAGCCACACCGCGCCGCTGCGCTTTGACGACGCCGGTGTGCCCAATGGCGGGCGCCACATCAACTACGGCGTTCGTGAATTCGGCATGGCTGCGGTGATGAACGGCGTGGCCCTGCACGGTGGCTTGATCCCTTACGGCGGCACCTTCCTCACCTTCAGCGACTACAGACGCAACGCCATCCGCATGGCCGCGCTGATGAAGCTTCGGGTGGTGCATGTGTTCACCCATGACTCGATCGGCCTGGGCGAAGACGGCCCCACTCACCAGAGCGTGGAGCATGCGGCCAGCCTGCGCCTGATCCCCGGGCTGGACGTGTGGCGCCCGGCCGACACGGCAGAGACCAGTGTGGCCTGGGCCTGTGCCATCCAGACCCGCAACCGGCCGAGTGCGCTGCTGCTGAGCCGGCAGAACCTGCCGTATGCGCCCAAGGCGTCTTCAGACGCCGCCCCCGATGCTTCGGGTCTGGACGCCATCGCCAAAGGCGGCTACGTGCTGGCCGAGCCCAGCGAGGTGGGTTTGAAGAAGGCCGCGCAGGCGGTGATCATCGCCACCGGCAGCGAGCTGCAACTGGCCCTGCATGCGCAGGCCGCGCTGGCCGAGCGCAGGATTGCGGTGCG
>JANNMP010000701.1:0-4195 GCA_031398015.1 Burkholderiaceae bacterium | reverse complement strand
TGCACCAAACCATTGCACCCACCACCGGCCGCCGGCCTGGCCATGCACCAGCGGGCACCAGATGGCCGCATTGAAAGCCCCGGGCCAGGGCGCACGGCGCGGCGCCGCAGCGCCGGTGGACACCAGCCGCCCGGCCGAAATTGCCGACCGCATCGTCGACGCCATCCTGGCCGGCCGCCTGGCGCCGGGCCAGCGCCTGGGTGAGCAGGCGCTGGCTGACTTGTTCGGCTGCAGCCGCACCCTGGTGCGCGAGGCCATGGCCCGGCTGTCGGCGCGTGGCATGGTGGAAGTGAACGCCCGCCGCGGCTGGTTTGTGGTGCAGCCCAGCCTGGACGAAGCGCGTGAGGCTTTCGGCGCCCGCCAGGCGCTGGAAACCGGCTTGCTGCATGGCCTGGCCGGGCCGCTGCCCAAGGCCGCCATCCGGAAGCTGAAGAACCATGTGGCGCGTGAGCAGGCCGCCATTGCCGCCGACGACGCCCCCGAGCGCAGCTGGCTGCTGGGTGACTTCCACGTCTGCCTGGCCGAATGCGCCGGCAACAGCCTGCTGGCCGACATCGTCAAAGACCTGACCGCCCGCACCACGCTGATTGCCACGCTGTACCAAAGCACCCATGCCGCCGGCCAGAGCAATGCCGAGCATGCGTTGATCGTGGCGGCGCTGGAGGCCGGTGACCTGCCCCACGCCATCGGCCTGCTGCGCGCCCACATCGGCGGCGTGGCCGACCACCTGGGCCAGCAGGCCACGGCCGACGACCCGCTGGCGCCGCTGCGGGCAGCGCTGTCGCCGCTGAAGTCCAGCCCTGTGGTGGTGGCACCAGTGCTGGCCGCACCGGCACCGGCACCAGCAGCAGCACCCACAGCAGCCCGCCGCCCGGCGCGCAAGCGCCTGTTCACTGATCTGATCCCCGCCCCCCGACCACCCAAACCGGAGCACTGACACCATGCAACGCCGCACCACCCTTGCCGCCATCACCACCTTGCTCACAACGGCAGCCGCCCTGCTGCCGCTGGCCGGCCACGCCCAGAACGTGCTGGACGAGGTGCTGGCCAAGAAGCAGATCAATATCGCCATCCCGACCGACTTTCCGCCGTATGGCTTTGTGGGCACCGACCTGAAGCCCCAGGGCCTGGACGTGGACATGGCCAACCTGATTGCCAGCAAGCTGGGCGTGAAGGTGGAGCTGGTGGCGGTGACCAGCGCCAACCGCATCCCCTACCTGCAGACCAAGAAGGCCGACCTGGTGATCAGCACGCTGGGCAAGAACCCCGAACGTGCGGCGGTGATCGACTTCACCGCTGCCTATTCACCGTTCTTCCAGGCGGTGTTTGCGCCCAAGGGCACGGCCATCAAAGGCGCGGGGGATCTGGCCGGCAAGACCGTGGCCGTGACACGCGGCGCCATCGAAGACATGGAGTTGACCAAGATCGCGCCGGCCACGGCCGACATCAAGCGCTTCGAAGACAACAACACCACCGTGTCGGCCTTCGTCTCGGGCCAGACCCAGGCGATTGCCACCGGCGCCTCGGTGGCCGGCAACATGATGGCGCGCAACCCGCAGCTGGGCACCGAATACAAGTTCGTGCTGAAGGATTCACCCAACTACATCGGCGTGGGCAAGGGCGAAGACAAGCTGCGGCTGAAGGTCAACGAGATCATCGCCGCCGCCAAGGCCAGCGGCGACATCGACCGCCTGGCGCAGAAATGGCTGGGACGGCCTGCCGGCGAACTGCCGAACTGATTGCCACCGCCTGAGCCGATGACGGGTGCCACGCCATGATCCAACTCGATTTCTGGGCCGTGCTGGTGCAGTGGCCTGCCCTGCTCAAGGGCGCCTTGTTCACCCTGGCCTTGAGCGCCGTGGCCGCCGTGCTGGGCGTGGGCCTGGGCATCATCTGCGGCTGGGTGCGCAGCCAGGGGCCGCTGTGGCTGCGGCCCGTCGTGTCGGCCTATGTCGAGCTGATCCGCAACACGCCGTTCATCGTGCAGCTGTTCTTCATCTTCTTCGGCCTGCCCAGTCTGGGCATCAAACTCAGCCCCGAAGTGGCGTCGATCATCGCGATGGTGGTCAACCTGGGTGCGTATTCGGCCGAGATCGTGCGCGCCGGCATCGACAACACGCCCAAGGGCCAGATCGAAGCCGCGCGCAGCCTGGCGCTGACCGAACTGCAGGTGTTCAGCCGCGTGGTGCTGCCACCGGCGCTGGGCCGGGTGTGGCCCAGCCTGGTGAGCCAGATCGTGATCGTGATGCTGGGCTCGGCGGTGTGCGGCCAGATCTCGGCGCAAGAGCTGAGCTACTCGGCCAACCTGATCCAGAGCCGCAACTTCCGCGCCTTCGTGGCTTACATCATTGCCACCGGCATCTACCTGCTGCTGTCGATCGGCGTGCGCCAGTTGTTGAACTGGATGGGGCCGAAGTACATCTTTGGCCGCTTGCCGGGATTCACAAACTCGGCCGGCCGCTGAAGGAGCACAAGCATGGTCGACTTCAGCCTCTGGGACATCTTCCGCAACCTGCTGCTGGCCGCGCGCTGGACGGTGGGCCTGTCATTGGTGGCCTTCATCGGCGGCGGCTTGGTCGGCCTGGCGCTGCTGCTGGCGCGCCTGGCCAATGTGCCAGGGGCGCAGCGTGGCGTGGCCGCCTACGTGCAGCTGTTCCAGGGCACGCCGCTGCTGATGCAGTTGTTCCTGGCCTACTTCGGCCTGGCGTTGATCGGGCTGAACGTGTCGGCCTGGGTGGCGGCCAGCCTGGCGCTGACGCTGTACACCAGCGCCTTCCTCACCGAGATCTGGCGCGGCTGCGTCAACGCCGTGCCCAAGGGCCAGTGGGAGGCGGCCGACAGCCTGGCGCTGAGCTTTGGCGAAAAGATGCGCCACATCGTCGGCCCGCAGGCGCTGCGCATTGCGGTGCCGCCCACGGTGGGCTTTCTGGTGCAGGTGATCAAGGGCACGGCGCTGGCGTCGGTGATCGGCTTCATCGAGCTGACCAAGGCCGGCACCATGATCACCAACGCCACCTTCAAACCCTTCACCGTCTACGCCTGCGTGGCGCTGATGTACTTTGCGCTGTGCTGGCCGGTGTCGGCCGCCAGCCGCAAGCTGGAGAGGAGCTTCAAGAATGGCCGCTGAACCCACCCCCACCGACAGCATCGTCAGCATCTCGGCGCTGCGCAAAAGCTTCGGCACGAATGAGGTGCTCAAGGGCATCGACATGCAGGTCACCCGCGGTGAAGTGATCGCCATCATCGGCAAGAGCGGCTCGGGCAAGAGCACGCTGCTGCGCTGCATCAACGGGCTGGAAGTCTTCCAGCAAGGCAGCCTGCTGGTGGACGGCCTGCCGCTGAAACACGGTGACGCCAAGGCCATGCGCGCACTGCGCCAGCGCGTGGGCATGATCTTCCAGAACTTCAACCTGTTCCCCCACCTCAGCGTGGGCAAGAACGTGATGCTGGCGCCCACGCTGGTCAAGGCGCGGGACGGCGCGGCCGCTGCCACGCAGGCCAAGTCGCTCTTGCAGCGGGTTGGGTTGGAAGAAAAATTCGACGCCTGGCCCGATCAACTCTCGGGCGGCCAGCAGCAGCGGGTGGCCATTGCCCGCGCGCTGGCCATGGAGCCCAGCGTGATGCTGTGCGACGAGATCACCTCGGCCCTGGACCCCGAGCTGGTGGGCGAGGTGCTGCGCGTGGTGGAAGTGCTGGCCGAAGAAGGCATGACGCTGCTGATGGTCACCCACGAGATGAACTTCGCCCGCAAGGTGGCCGACCGGGTGGTGTTCATGCATGCCGGGCGCATCCATGAGATGGGGCCGCCGAATGAGCTGTTTGCCAGCCCGCAGACGGCGGAGTTGAAGCAGTTCTTGTCGGCGCTGCATTGAGGGCTTGACGGCAACGGCCCTGCGGCCATCAACCCGCCGCCGCAAAGCGCTCAGGCGCCCCGCGTCAACTGGTAAACCATGTCGCCCAGGTAGCGCCGAAACGATGCGTTCTCGACGAACTGCTTGTAGACCTGGGTGTCGTCCTTCAACAGGATCTGCATCACCTTGCCCAGCGCCTGGTCGTGGGCCATGCGCGCGGTGTGCGGCGTGTTGTCCCTGGCGTTCTGGTAGGCCTTGTCGGCGGCCATCTTCGGCGCAATGTCGTCGCGGATGCGCTTGGCCACGCGGTCGCCGTCGGTGAACAGCGTGCCGAAGTTGTCGTT
>JANNMP010000471.1:0-15461 GCA_031398015.1 Burkholderiaceae bacterium | reverse complement strand
CGTCTACCCCAAGATCATGATCGACGGCGCGATGGAGGTGGGCGCCTGGAGCTGCGGCATGGTGGCCGGGCTGATCAAGGACGTGCCCACCGTGCAGCAGCTGATCGACCGCATCATGGCCGAGGCCGAGGCCATCATCGGCCAGCGGCTGGCGCGGTTTGCGGCAGGGACGGCGGCCGGCACGGCGGTGGTTTGACGCCCGCGCATCAACCAGAACGGTGGCGGCGGCGTTAGGCAGCGATGCGCATCCACATCCACCACCTCGCCACCGCAATTTGTGTCTTGACCGGTTTGTGCCTGGCGCCATGCGCCGGGGCAGCCGGGGCCACCGCCCAAGAGCGCCAAGCAGCCCAATGCGTGGCGGCGCTGGACGTCAACACGCAAGACCTGGCGCGCCAGGTAAAAGCCGGCAAGGACGCACTGCGCCGCCTGTTGCTGGAGCGGCTGCAGGCCGGCGCCGCCTTTGTGGGTGACAGCTATCTGCATGGCAACAGCGACGAAGACCAGGCCCGCGCGCTGGTTGAACAGGCGCTCGATGCCCAGCGCAGCCTGAGCGCCGCCGAGCTGGCGGCGCGGCAGACAGCCTGCGCGGCGCAAGGGGCCAAGCTGCTGGCATCAGGCAACGCCTTGCAGCGCCTGGCCGTCAAGCGGCTGGCGAAGAAGCGCATGGAGCGCTTGCTGGGCGCCTGAGCCCGGCCGTTGCCAAGGCGCAATCGGCCGCGTTGCAGCGCTGCAGGCCGGTTGCGCGACGGCCCTTGAAAGCCGTTTTGCAGGCCCTATGTCCCGCTGTGAGCCGGCGGGAATGCGTCTCCTGCCGGTGTTGTTCAACCCACTGGAGGACACACCATGTACGCATCCTTGTTGAACCACCCCAGCAGCCTGTTTGGCCAGTTCGAGCGGCTGCGCCGCGATCTGGACGACGTGTTCGGGGTTTCCAGCCTGCCCAGCAGCATCCGTTCGGTGTCGGCGGGCACCTTGCCGGCCATCAATGTGGGGCGCACCAGCACCAGCATCGAGGTCTATGTCTTCGCGCCCGGCCTGGACGCAGCCAAGATCGACGTCAGCCTCGACCGCGGCGTGCTGCACATCGCCGGTGAACGGCCTTCGGCCATCCCTGCGGACGACGCCAAGCTGCAGGTCTACACCCGCGAACGTGGCAGCGGCAGCTTCAGCCGCGCGATTTCGCTGCCCGACGACGTCGACCCCGGCCAGGTGAACGCCAGCTACCGCGACGGTGTGCTGCAGGTCAGCATCGCCCGGCGTGAAGCCGCCCAACCCAAGCGCATCACTGTGCAGTGATGCCACCGACCCGGTCAACCCATCGAGGAGAACCCACCATGAGCGACAACAACGTTGTGAGCAACCCGGCCTCTGGCGCTGCTGAGCAAGACCAGCAACGCAGCGTGGTGCCAGCCGTGGACGTGTTTGAGGATGTCAGCGGCATCACCCTGCTGGCCGACATGCCGGGCGTGCCCAGAGACCAGCTCGAACTGAAAGTCGAGGCTGACGAGCTGCTGATCGAAGGCGGGGTGCAGCCGCGCACGCCCGATGGCCTGGAACCGGTCTACGCCGAAGTGCGGGTGCCGCGCTACCGCCGCAGCTTCACACTGAGCCGCGAACTCGACACCACGCAGATCGAGGCCAACCTGAAGGACGGCGTGCTGACGCTGCGCATCCCCAAGCAGGCGCATGCACAACCGCGCAAGATCGCGGTGACGGCTGGTTGACGCGGGCCTGTTTTGGCGGCTGACACCGCGCGCCGGCGTCAGCCGCCCTGCGCTGCAGTGGCTGAGGGCAGCGCAGCGGCGTCGATGGCCGCATCCAGCAACTGCAGCGCGGCCAACGCAAAGGCCAGCATGTTCAGCGCCCGGTCGGCCGAGCCGGTGCGCAGCAACTGCTCACGCACCACCGGCCCGTCCACCGCCAGGCAGCTGTGGCCGGCGGGGTCGCCATAGGTGTTGCCGCTGGGCCCGGCGGCGCCGCTCTCGGCCAGGCCCCAGGTGGCGCGAAAGCGGCTGCGCTGGTGGCGCGCCAGCAGCAGCGCATACGGCGGGCTGGACGAGCGCAGGCCGGCGGTGTCGTCCGAGGTCAGCGTGGTCAGCAGCCGGCGTGAGCGGCGGGTGTAAAGCACTGCGCCGCCAAAGTAGTAGGCCGACGCGCCAGGGCGTGCCAGCAAGGCCGCCGAGAGCAGGCCACCGGCCGACGATTCGGCCACCGCGATGCTGTCGCCGCGCTGCGCCAGCTTGTCGCCAACCTGGGCGCCCAACGCAAACAGCGGAGTCAGATCGAGCGTGGCCATGGTTGGGATGTTGTGGTGGAGACGAGGAGGATCGAACTCCTGACCTTCGCATTGCGAACGCGACGCTCTCCCAGCTGAGCTACGCCCCCACGAACGCTTTGAAGTCTATCAGCACGAATCGCCGCTGCGGCAGTGCCCAGGCGCGGTACAAACGCGCCTTCCTGAACGACACCCGGACCACACGATGGCGCTTCACGACGCGGCTTGGCACGACACCCAGTACAACAACCGCGCCCGTGTGCCCGAGGCGGCCGAGGTCTTGCTGCCACGCTGGGCCCAGGCATCGGCGCTGGCGCGCCAGCGGCTGACCTGCCAGTTGGATGTTGCCTATGGCGACGGCCCCGGCCAGACGCTGGATGTGTTCCCGGCCCGCCAACCGGGCGCGCCGGTGCTGGTGTTCATCCACGGCGGCTGGTGGCGGGCGCTCGACAAAGCCGACCACAGCTTCGTCGCCCCGGCCTTTGTGCAGGCCGGCGCGATGGTGGTGGTGCCCAACTACGCGCTGTGCCCGGCGGTCAGCATCGAGACCATTGCGCTGCAAACCACCCAGGCGCTGGCCTGGGCCTGGCGCAACGCCGCGCGCTTTGGTGGCAACCGCCAGCGCATCGTCGTGGCCGGGCACTCGGCCGGCGGCCACCTGGCGGCCATGTTGCTGGCCTGCCGCTGGGGCCTGGTGGGCGATGACCTGCCGCAGCGTTTGGTGGCCGGCGCACTCAGCATTTCGGGCCTGTTCGATCTGGAGCCGATCCGCCAGACGCCGTTCCTGGCTGCCGACCTGCAGTTGACACCGCCAGCCGTGCGCCGGCTCAGCCCGGCGTTCTTTCCGCGCCCGCGCGGGCCGCTGGTGGCGCTGGTGGGTGGCGACGAGAGTGACGAGTTCATCCGCCAGAACCAGCTCATCCGGGACCAATGGGGCCCCAGCACGGTGCCGGTGTGTGAGGCGCTGGCAGGCCACAACCACTTCACCGTGCTGCACGACCTGGTGGACCCGGCGGGCAGGGCGCACCAGCACGCGCTGCGGCTGCTGGGCTTGCGCTGAGCACCTGGCTGCGGCCATCATTGGCGCCATGGCCCGCCTGGTGTTCACCCCACAGTTGCGCCGCTTCATCAGCGACTTGCGTGAGATCGAGGTCAGCGCCAGCAGCTTGCGCGCCGCGCTGCAGCAGGCTTTTGCGCAGCAACCCCGGCTGGCCGGTTATGTGCTGGACGACCAGGGCCATTTGCGCGCCAATGTGGTGGTGTTCATCGACGGCCGGCGCGTGGCCGACCGGGTGGCACTGAACGACACGCTGCAGCCGCACAGCACGGTGCAAGTGCTGCAAGCGCTGTCGGGTGGATGAATCAACACACGCGCAGACACACCATGACCGACCGCGCCTGGCTGGCCACCCGCAAAGGCCTGATCGAACTGCGCCGCCAGGGCCACGCCTGGCGCATCGCCCACACCAGTTTCCTGGGTGACCCGGTCAGCATGCTGTTGCCGCCGCAGCCTGACGGCAGCATGCTGGCAGCGCTGAACCTGGGCCACTTCGGCGTCAAGCTGCATGCCAGCCGCGACGGCGGCCGGCAGTGGGCCGAGTTGGCGGCACCCGTTTACCCATCACAACCACCAGATGCCACCGGCCCGGCCTGGAAGCTGGGCATGGTGTGGAGCCTGGCGGCAGCCCACGGCACGCTGTGGGCCGGCACCTTGCCCGGCGGCCTGTTCCGCTCGGCCGACATGGGCGCGCATTGGCAACTGGTTGAATCGCTGTGGAATCTGCCCGAGCGCCTGGCCTGGTTCGGCGGTGGTTATGACGCACCGGGCATCCACTCGATCTGCCCGCACCCCACCCAGCCGGGTGAGCTGCTGCTGGGCGTGAGTTGCGGCGGGGTCTGGGCCACGTTGGACGACGGCGCCACCTGGGCCCTGCGCACCCAGGGCCTGCATGCCGACTACATGCCAGCCGAGCAGGCCGACGACGGCGCCACGCAAGACCCACACTGCATTGCCGCCTGCCCGGTGGCGCCCGATGTGCTGTGGTGCCAGCATCACAACGGCATCTGGCGCTCGGCCGACCGCGGCCGGCAATGGCACGGTGTCACCGCGCCACGCTCCAGCTTCGGCTTTGCGGTGGCCGTGCACCCCAGCGACCCGGCCACCGCCTGGTTTGCGCCGGCGGTGTCAGACCAATGCCGCGTGCCGGTGGGCGGCGCGCTGGTGGTCAACCGCACGCGTGATGGTGGCACCAGCTTCGACACCCTGGCCGATGGCCTGCCGGCGGCCGACTGCTACGACCTGGTCTACCGCCACGGCCTGGCGGTGGCCGACGACGGCCAGCACCTGTTGATGGCCAGCACCACTGGCGGCCTGTGGGCCAGCGGTGACGGTGGTGACCACTGGCAAACCGTCAGCACCACGCTGCCACCGGTCTACGCCGTGCGCTTTGGCTGATCGGCAGGCAGCACCAGGCCGCCCAGCGCCGCCCATTCAGGCCCGGGCTCGGCGTGCAGGCGCAGCGGCGTGCCGGTGGCGGGGTGAAGCAGATGCAGCGCCAGCGCATGCAGCCACAGGCGGCTGGTGCCCAGATGCGCCGCCACGGCCCGGTTCAGCGGCCCTTTGCCATGGGTGGCGTCGCCCACCAGCGGGTGTGCCAGCGCCTTGAAATGGCGGCGGATCTGGTGGCGGCGGCCGCTTTGCGGCTGCACCTGCAGCAGCGCCAGCCGGGTGTGGGGGTGGCGGGCATCGGTGCTGATCGGCAACAGCAGCCGTTGCAGCAGCTGCCAGCGGGTGCAGGCGGCCAGCAGGGGCTGGCCGGTGGACGGCAGCTCGGGGTCACGCGCCAGCGGGCGGCTGGTCTCGCCTTGCGGATCGGGCCAGCCGCGCACCAGCGCCAGATAGGTTTTCTGCAGCGCGCCAGCGGCAAACAGTGCGCCCAGTTGCCTGGCGGTGGCCACGTCGCGCGCCAGCAGCAGCACGCCTGACGTGCCCTTGTCCAGCCGGTGCACGGGCCACAGCGGCATGGCCAGCCGGGCTTGCAGTTGGGTCAGCAGGTCGCCGTCGGCGTGGGCATCCAGCTGGCTGCGGTGCACCAGCAGGCCGGCGGGCTTGTGCACCGCCAGCAAGTGGGCGTCGAGGTGGATCAGCGGCAGGTCAGCGGCCATTGGCTTGTCGGGAAAGCGCTTGTGGGTGGAGCATGCGTTTGGTGGAGGCGCGCAAATGCCCCCCCACAACACCCGGCCACTGAAAAATGCCTGTCATCACGCGCCGGCATCATGCGCTGCGTGCCAACCCACGGGACCACCGCCATGACACAGACCTTCAACGTCGGAGCGCAGTCGCGCCTTGTCAATGCCACAGCGTGGCTGGTGATGCTGCTGGCGGTGCTGGCCGTGGCGGCCCTGGTGCACCGCGCCGCTGCGGCGGCGCTGCCGGCTGCCGGCTGGCTGCTGGTGGGCGCGGCCACGCTGCTGGCCACCACAGCGGTGCTGGGCGTGGCCGTGGGCCTGCTGCTGCGGCTGGAATGGGCGCGCCGCAGCGCCGTGGCCCTGCTGGCGCTGGCCGCGCTGGCCAACCTGACAGGGCTGTGGCTGCAACACGACCTGTTGCTGTCGCTGCTGCTGCTGGCCGGCTGCGCGCTGCTGGGCTGGACTGCCTGGCGGCTGACGCTGCCGATGGTGCGGCAAGAGTTCGCCTGACACCGCGGGCATCAGCCGCCAATCCCGCCGTCCAGATAGAACCAGCGGCTGGCCTCGCGCACAAAGCGGCTGGTCTCGGCCAGCGCCTGGGCCCGGCCCAGCAGCTTGCTGCGGGCCACGAACGACACGCTGGCACGGTCGTCGCCAGCACACAGGTGCTGCAGCACCTGCAAACCCAGCCAGCGCTGGCCGGGCTTCAAGTCCAGCCGCTGCGGCCGCGTGCTGGCATGCCAGGTGGCCAGCAGGTAGGCGGCATCACGATGCACGTGGGCGGTATAACGCGAACGCATCAGCGCCTGCGCATCGGGCGCCGCCAGGTGCCACGGCCCGGCCATCCAGCGCCCACAGCAGGCTGCCAGGCGCGCTGGCAGGCCACAGGGGCAGGGCGGGTTGACGGGGCTGCCGGGCATGGCGGCGCATCATGCCGCAAGACATGCCACAAGCCCTGCCACAAGACCGGCCACAACACACGCCGCACTACACTGCCGGCCCGGCGATGCCCCATGTGCCAACAGGCCGGCGCGCCGCAGGAGACCCCGATGCTCGACCCCCAAGCCCAGGCCTTGATCCAGCTGATGGCCGACCGCGGTGTGCCGCCCACGCACACGCTGTCGCCTGCCGATGCCCGCACCGCCTACCGCGAGCGCCGCACGTTCAGCCATCCCGCGCCGCGCGAGATGGCGGCGGTGCAAGACCTGGTCGCACCGGGCCCGCTGGGCGACATCCCGCTGCGCCTGTACCGGCCGGCGGGCGCCGCAGCTGCTGCGCCCACGCTGGTCTACTTCCACGGCGGCGGCTGGGTCATCGGCGACCTGGACACGCATGACGTGCTGTGCCGCCAGTTGGCCGACGAATCGGCCTGCGTGGTGGTGGCAGTGCACTACCGCATGGGCCCTGAGCACCGCTTCCCGGCCGCGCCCGACGACGCGCTGGCGGCCACCCGCTGGCTGCAGGCCAACGCCGCCACGCTGGGCCTGGACGCCACGCGTTTTGCCGTGGGTGGTGACAGTGCCGGCGGCAACCTGGCAGCGGTGGTGGCGCTGGCCTGGCGTGATGCCGGCGATGCACCGGCCTTGCGGTACCAACTGTTGATCTACCCCGCCACCGACATGCGTGCCATCGCGCCATCGCACAGCCGCAATGGCCAGGGTTATGTGCTGACCAGCGACACCGTCGCCTACTTTCGCAGCCACTACCTGGCGCCGGCGCAGCACACGGACTGGCGCGCCTCGCCGCTGCTGCATGGCCGCTTCGACGGCCTGGCCCCCGCCCTGGTGCTGACCGCCGGCTTCGACCCGCTGCGCGACGAGGGCCGGCAGTACGCTGATGCGCTGTCAGCGGCCGGCAGCAGCGCGCAATACGTCTGCTTCGAGCGCCAGATCCACGGCTTTGCCACCATGGGCCGGGTCATTGACGAGGCCAACACGGCGCTGGCACTGTGCGCCCAGGCGCTGCGCCGCGCGCTGGCCTGAGCGGCCCGGCTGCGGAACCATCACCAGCGCACCCCACTCCACCCCCACGATGCCCATTTCCCGCCGCCAGTTCGCCACCGCCGTTGCCGCCACCGCGCTGCCGTTCGGCACCACCGCCCAGGCGCAGTTCCGGGTCGAGATCAGCGGTGTCGGCGCCACCCAGCTGCCGGTGGCCGTGGCCCGCTTTCGCGATGAGGACAAGGCCGGCGTGGCACTGTCAGCGGTGCTGCGGGCCGACCTGGAGCGCAGCGGCTTCTTCCGCATCACCGAGTCCAGCGGCGCGCTCGACGAGCGCAGCCAGCCGCTGTGGGCCGACTGGCGTGCGCGTGCGGCCGATGCCTTGGTGGCCGGCTCGGTCAGCCGCCTGGCCGACGGCCGCCATGACGTGCGCTTCAAGCTGTGGGACGTGGTCAAGGCCGATGAGCGCCAAGGCCAGTCGCTGGTGGTGGCGGCGTCTGATCTGCGCCTGGCCGCGCACCGCATTGCCGACATGGTGCAAGAGCAGCTGACCGGTGAGCGTGGCATCAACGCCACCCGCATCGCCTATGTCACGCGCGCGGCCAACCGCTACACGCTGCGCATCACCGACGCCGACGGCGAAGGTGGCCAGGTGGCGCTGGCCAGCCCGCAGCCAGTGATCTCACCAGCCTGGTCGCCCGACGGCAGGCAATTGGCCTATGTGTCGTTCGAGGCCGGCAAGGCGGTGGTGATGGTGCAAGACGTGACCAGCGGCGAGCGCCGCACGGTGGCCAGCTTCAAGGGCAGCAACAGCGCGCCGGCCTGGGCCCCCGACGGGCGGCGCCTGGCGGTCACGCTGTCACGCGATGGTGTGTCGCAGCTGTACCTGATCGACCTGCAGGGTGGGGCCTTGAGCCGGCTGACGCAGAGCAATGCCATCGACACCGAGGCGGTGTTCGCGCCCGACGGGCAGAGCCTGTACTTCGTCAGTGACCGCGGCGGCGGCCCGCAGATCTACCGCATGCCGGTGGGTGGTGGTGGTGGTGGCGGGGCGTCGAGCAATGCCGAGCGCATCAGCTTCAACGGCGCCTACAACATCAGCCCGGCGATCAGCCCAGATGGGCGCTTGCTGGCCTATGTGGCGCGCGGCAGCGGCTTTCGGGTGATGCTGCAGCCGCTGGACGGCAGCACACCGGCGCTGGCGGTCAGCGACACCAATGACGATGAAAGCCCCAGCTTTGCGCCCAATGGCAGGCTGCTGATGTACGCCACCCGCAGCCAGGGCCGCGATGTGCTGATGACCACCACGCTGGACGGGCGCATCCGCACCCGCCTGCTGTCCACCGGGGTCGACGTGCGTGAGCCGGCATGGGGCCCTTTTTCACGCTGAACCGGTGTTGAACATGCGCGATGATGCGCAGCAATCGATCGGTGGTTCGATGCCACCCCTGACCCAGGAGATGACGATGTTGAAACCCAACTGGCGTGGCGCACGGCCGCTGATGCTGCTCACTGCCTTGGCGCTGGCCGGCTGTGGCTCCAGCGTCAAGCTCGACGAGGCACCGGTCGAAAGCCGCACCCCCACTGCCGTGGGCGCAGCGCCCGGCGCCGGCAATGCCGCCACCGCCAGCGGCAGCGCCGGTGGCACCACGCCGCAGTCGCAGGTGGCCACGGTCAGCCTGCCCGGCGCTGCCGCTGCAGGGCAAGCGGGCAGCGCTGCGCTGGGCCGGGTGGTGTACTTCGACTACGACAGCATCGTCGTCAAGGACGAGTTCCGCAGCCTGATCGACGGCCATGCCAAGGTGTTGGCGGCGCAGCGTGGCAAGCGCCTGCTGGTCGAAGGCCACACCGACGAGCGCGGCGGGCGTGAATACAACCTGGCGCTGGGCCAGAAGCGGGCTGAAGCCGTGGCCCGCTCGCTCACCCTGCTGGGTGTGGCCGAGGCGCAGGTCGAGGCGGTCAGCTTCGGCAAAGAGCGGCCAGCCGCCGAAGGCCAGGACGAAGCCGCCTTTGCGCGCAACCGCCGCGCCGAGTTGAAGGACCGTTGAGCGTGGGTCTGCACACAGCCCCGGCCCGCAGCCTGCTGATGGCGCTGGCCATGGCGGCCAGCAGCGCCCAGGCCGGCCTGTTCGACGATGAAGAAGCGCGCAAGGCCATCCTTGACCTGCGCGCCCGCATCCAGGCCGGTGACGACAATGCCCTGGCCAAGCTGGCCGAGCAGACCAGGGCCCAGGCCGCGCTGGCCGAGCAGGTGGGCGCGCTGCGCCGCAGCCTGCTGGAGCTGAACGCCCAGCTGGAGGCCCAGCGCAGTGACAACGCCAAGCTGCGTGGCACGCAAGAGCAGCTGGCGCGTGATGTGGCCGAACTGCAGCGCAGCGTCAAAGACGTGTCCAAGGGCCTGGACGACCGGCTGCGCGCCATCGAGCCGCAGAAGGTCACGCTCGACGGCAAGGATTTCGCAGTCGAGCCCGATGAGCGCCGCGCCCATGACGCGGCGATGGCGGCGCTGCGCGGTGGTGACTTCGACAAGGCCAGCGCCGCGCTCAGCGCCTTCTTGCAGCGCTACGCGGGCAGCGGCTACACCGATTCGGTGCGCTTCTGGCTGGGCAATGCGCTGTACGGCCAGAAGAACTACAAGGACGCGATCAGCATGTTCCGCGCCCTGGTGGCCGCATCACCCAACCACCCCCGCGCGCCTGAGGCACTGCTGGCGGTGGCCAACTGCCAGATCGAGATGAAAGACAACCGCAGCGCCCGCAAGACGCTGGACGACCTGCTCAAGAGCCACCCCGCCAGCGAGGCTGCGGCTGCCGCCAAGGAGCGGCTGGGCACGCTCAAGGGCTGAGAGGTTGTGAACGAACCCACGCTCAGCATCTGGGCCCTGGCCGAGCCGCAGGGCCGCAGCGCCGATGTGCTGCTGGTCGCCCTGGGCACGGGTTTGCTGGTGCTGTTGCTGGCGCTGCGCTGGCAGCCGTGGCGGCTGCAGCGGCAGGCGTGACGACAGCGCAGCCGATTGACCACGGCGCGGATCTGGAGCGCCGCT
The DNA here is from genome assembly GCA_031398015.1 of Burkholderiaceae bacterium. GTDB lineage: Bacteria > Pseudomonadota > Gammaproteobacteria > Burkholderiales > Burkholderiaceae_C > Pseudaquabacterium. The sequence continues at coordinate 5,011 of JANNMP010000471.1, read as the reverse complement.
TCGGCGGCCTGCGCCGGCTGTATGGCGCTGCCGGCTACCAAGCGGTGCGCAGCGCCCGCATCGCCGTGGTGGGCCTGGGGGGGGTGGGCTCGTGGGCAGTGGAAGCGCTGGCCCGCAGCGGCGTGGCGCAACTGGTGCTGATCGATTTCGACCAGGTGGCCGAGAGCAACATCAACCGCCAGGTGCAGGCGCTGGGCAGCACCGTGGGCATGGCCAAGACCGACGCGCTGCGCCAGCGTGTGGCCGACATCCACCCGGGCTGCGATGTGGTCTGCATTGAAGACTTCGCCACGCCCGAGAACTGGCCGGCGCTGCTGCCCGGCCCGGTGCACGTGTTGATCGACGCCTGCGACCAGAGCAGCGCCAAGCTGGCGCTGGCCGACTGGGCATTGCGCATGCACACGCCGCTGGTGTGCGTGGGCGCGGCCGGTGGCAAGCAGTTGGCCCAGGCGGTGGAAGTGGCCGACCTGGCCGAGGCCACGCATGACCCACTGCTGGCAGCGCTGCGCCAGCGCCTGCGCAAGCAGGGTGCGCCACGCAGCGGCGCCATCGGCCTGCGCTGCGTGTTCTCACGCGAGGCGGTGGCTGCGCCGGCCGATGGTGAGGATGGTCGCGCCAGCGATGGCAGCCTGAACTGCGCCGGCTACGGCTCGGCGGTGACGGTGACCGCCACCTTTGGCCTGGTGGCGGCGGGTGAAGCGCTGCGGCTGTGCCGCCTGGCCAAGGCCGGCGCTCGTTGATCTTGAGGGCTGGCGCGCTGGCGCGCACGGTGCCTGTGTGGCATGGTCGGGCAGCGGCCACCGGTGTGGCCGGCTGGAGGCCACGATGCACAGCGTGTTGATCAAGCTTGCCCTGGCAATCGTTGTCGTGGGCGCAGCGCTGCCGCCAATGGCAGCGGCCGCCAGCGCCAATGACAAGCTCGTGGCCGAGGCCACCAAGGGCCAGCTCAAGGCGCTGAAGGGCGAGTACCTCGACAAGGACTCGAACACCACCATCGGCTATGAAGCCGAGGTCATCGACCTGAACGGCGACGGCCAGGCCGAGGTGTTCACCAAGCGCTTCGGCCCGATGTTCGGGCGCACCGGCACCGAGATGGACTTGTTCATCAAGGCCGGCAACGGCCAGTGGACGCCGCAGTTCGGCTTTGGTGGCGACTACAAGCTGCTGGCCCACAAAAAGCAGGGCTGGCCTGACATCGAGATCCTGGGCCCCGGCACCTGCTTTCCGGTCTGGCGCTGGAACGGCTTGGCGTACGCCATCCACAAGCGCTGCGCCAGTTGATGCAGGTGTGTGCAGACATTCAAGGAGAACCCAAATGTCAAACGGTGATGCGTGTTTCAGCAGGCGTGACGAGCCAGGGTTTGTGCACTTCGACGTCAGCCCCGCGCGCTCGTCGCTGAGTTACCTGCTGGTGCTCGGCCCGGCGTCTGTGCTGGGCACCATCATCGTCGGCGTGATTGGTGCGGCGATTGCTGACACCATCGGCGCGCTGGTCGGTGTTGCCCTGGCGGCGGTGTTTCTCTGGTTCCGCTTCTGGCGCAGTTTCGTCAAGAGCCAAGAACACAGAAGGGCAGTGACGCTGTCGGTGGGCAAGGGTGGGCTGCAGCAGGGGGCCACATTCCTGGCGGTCGGTGACATTGCTGAACTGCGCGTGCGCCAAGCCATTGCCGGCCCGAACGCGGCGCCGCTGGCCAGCGCGTCGAGCTTCGTGGTGTACGGCGAGGGCGCGGTCGGCGCGGCCGCTGCGTACGGTGCCCATGTCGGCAATGTCGTGGGCCGGGGCATCGACAAGACAGCGTCGGCGGTGCGCAACAACTTGTTGGGCAAGCAAGCGATGCGGTCCATGGTGCTGACCGCCAGAAGCAGGGCCGGCAGCCAGGACACGGTGTTGGCGGGTGGCTTGACGCTGGATTGCGCCGAATCATTGATGGCCGATGTGTCGTTGGCGCTGAAGCAACTGACGGCGGCAACCTGAGCAACAAGGCCGGTCACGCTGCGGTGCCGGTGGCACAGGGCAGAACACAAGGCGAGGACCACGCGATGCGAGGCATGCTTTTGTCGGTGGTGGGGGTTGTGGGCGTGGTGGGCATGCTGGCGTGGCAGCCAGCCACGGCAGCCACATTGGAAGACGTGGTGAGGCTGCTGGCCCAGCCAGCCCAGCCGACACAAACACCTGGCGCTGCGCCGGGCTGGGCGCGCCTGGACGGGCTGTCAGGCATGGTCTGGCAGCATGCCGGCGTCAAGCGCACGCCGATGGGCCACACGCGACACGGCATGCTGCAGATCGACGGCCTGGGCAAGGTGACAACGTTCTTCAACGGCAATGGTGCTGGGCCCAATGCTGCATCGCTGTTGCTCGACAAGGGCATCGACAAAGGCCAGTTCAACACCAGCCTGCGCAAGCTGATGCCTGCGGTGCAGATCCAGAGCGTGCGTGGCGGTTGCAAGGACGACAGCGACATCGGTGGATCGGCCGTGTTCCAGCTGCAACTGGCCGGTGCCCGTGTGGCCCACATCATGCTGATGTCAGGCACCAGCAAGGCCGGGCTGGAGACCGAGCTGGCCATTGCTGGGCCGTTGCCGGCGGCGTGGCGTTGCCCGCCGTAGGGCAGCATGCTGCCGTGGGCGGCATGCCGCCGTGGTCGCCGTCACCGCCGTGGTCAATGCATCGGCGTCTCAGCCCCGCCGCCAGGCGTGGAACTTCTGCACCCAGGCCAGCAGCCGCTGGGGCGCATGGGCCCGCTTCCACTCCCCGGCGACGTATTTGTTGGCCTCGCTCATGGTCGGGTAGGTGTGGATCGTGCCCAGCATCTTGTTCAGGCCCAGGCCGTGTTTCATCGCCAGCACGTACTCGGCCAGCAAATCACCGGCATGGTCACCGACGATGGTGACACCCAGGATGGTGTCCTTGCCCGGCACGGTGAGCACTTTGACAAAGCCATGCGCTTCGCTGTCGGCAATCGCCCGGTCCAGATCATCGATGCCGTAGCGGGTGACTTCATACGGTGTCTTGGCCTCATTGGCTTCCAGCTCGTTCAGGCCCACCCGCGCCACCTCGGGCTCGGTGAAGGTGGCCGCCGGGATCACGCGGTAGTCGGCGCTGAATTTCTTGAACGGGTCAAACAGCGCATTGACCGCCGCATACCAGGCCTGGTGCGCGGCCACATGGGTGAACTGGTAGGGCCCGGCCACATCACCGGCGGCATAGATGTTGGGGAAGTTGGTCTGCAGGAAGCCGTTGACATTGACCGTCTTGCCGGTGGCCACGCCCAGCTCTTCCAGGCCGTAACCCTTCAGGTTGGCCACCCGGCCCACGGCCACCAGCAGGGCGTCGAAGCCGATGCGGATGTCCTTGCCCTGGTGTTCGGCGATCAACCACTTTTCACCGTCCACCACCTCGAAGCGGGCAGCCTTGTGGTCGACCAGCACATTCACGCCGTCGGCGGCAAAACGTTCGGCCACCAGCGCCGACACCTCGGGGTCTTCACGCAGCAGCAGGCGCGGCGCCATCTCCACTTGCGTCACCTGGCTGCCCAGGCGGGCAAAGGCCTGGCTCAGCTCGCAGCCGATGGGCCCGCCGCCCAGCACCAGCAGCCGCGCCGGGCGCTCACGCAGTTGCCAAACGTTGTCGGAGGTCAGCGGCGCCACCGCATCGATGCCCGGGATCGGTGGCACAAACGGCCGCGCGCCCGCAGCGATCACGATGGCGCGGGTGCTCAGGCGCTGCACCTGGCCGCTGGCGTCGGTGATGTCCACCGCCCAGGGCGAGACGATGCGCGCACTGCCCAGCGCCACGTGCACGCCCAGGCCGGTGTAGCGCTCGACCGAGTCATGCGGCTCGATCGCCTGCACCACGCGCTGCACGCGTTCCATCACCTGCGCAAAGCTGAAGTCGGCGCTGGCGCTGTGGATGCCGAACTCTGCCGACCGCTTGACCTGCGACAAAAAGCGCGCCGAGCGGATCAGCGCCTTGCTGGGCACGCAGCCAGTGTTCAGGCAATCACCGCCCAGCGCATGGCGTTCGACCAGCGTCACCTTGGCCTTGACGGCGGCGGCGATGTAGGCCGTCACCAGCCCGGCCGAGCCACCGCCGATGACCACCAGGTTGCGGTCGAAGCTGGCCGGCCTGGGCCACTTGGCGTAGACCTTGCGCGCCTGGATCAGGTCCATCACCTTCTTGGCCAGCAATGGGAACACCCCCAGCAGCACCAGTGAGCCCAACAACCCAGGCGAGACGATGCCCGACAGTGAATTGATGCCCGCCAGCTGGGTGCCGGCATTCACGTACACCGCAGTGCCCGCCAGCATGCCCAGCTGGCTGACCCAGTAGAAGGTGAGCGGGCGGATGGTGGTCAGCCCCATCGCCAGGTTGATGACGAAGAACGGCACCACCGGCACCAGGCGCAGCGTGAACAGGTAGAAGCCGCCGTCCTTGGCCACGCCGGCATTGAAGGCCGCCAGCTTGGCGCCGAAGCGCTGCTGCACCCAGCCGCCCAGCAGCCAGCGGCTGGCCAGGAAGGCCAACGTGGCGCCGATGCTGGAGGCAAACGACACGATCAGCAGGCCCCAGCCCAGGCCGAAGATGGCGCCTGCGGCCAGCGTCATCACTGCCGCGCCGGGCAGGCTGAGCGCGGCCACCGCCACATAGGCGGCGAAGAACAGCAGGCCGGCGGTGAGCGGTTGCGCCGCGCGCCAGGCTTCCAGTTCAGCCTGCCGGGCCTTGATGGTCGCCAGGTTCAGGTATTGGCCCAGGTCGAGCGCAAAAAACAGCCCGGCCAGCAACACCACCACCAGCAGCACGGACCACCGCTTGTCAAAACGCATCACAACCCCTTGTTGTTGCAGCCCGGCGGTCAGCCAGGCTGTCTTGTGTGGTGAGGAGTCGGATTGGACGCTGGATTCTTACGTCGGGCCTGGCGGGCTTGGCCTACAGGTGCTTGCCAAAAAACGCAAAGCTGCGGTCCCAGGCCAGCTGGGCCCAGGCGGCGTCGTACTGCGCGATGGCGATGCG
>JANNMP010000448.1:0-2191 GCA_031398015.1 Burkholderiaceae bacterium | reverse complement strand
CGGGAAGCCGTCAACAAACCGGATGTGGCGCGGCACCTTGTAGTGCGCAATCTCGCCGCGGCAGAAGTTGCGGATGTCGTCGGCCGTGGCCACCGCACCATCGCGCAGCTTGATCCAGGCACACAGCTCTTCGCCGTACTTGGCGTCGGGCACGCCCACCACCTGCACGTCTTGCACCGCAGGGTGGCGGTAGAGGAACTCTTCGACCTCACGCGGGTAGACGTTCTCGCCACCGCGGATCACCATGTCCTTCAAGCGGCCGACGATGTTGACGTAGCCCTCGGCGTCCATGGTCGCCAGGTCACCGGTGTGCATCCAGCCGTCAGCATCCACCGCCTCAGCCGTCTTGGCTTCGTCGCCCCAGTAGCCCAGCATCACCGAATAGCCACGTGTGCACAGCTCACCGGTGGTGCCGTGCGGCACCGGCTGGCCGTCGGCACCGACGATCTGCACCTGCAGGTGTGGCTGCACCCGGCCCACGGTGGCCACGCGCTTGTCCAGCGGGTCGTCCACCGCGCTCTGGGTGGACACCGGTGAGGTCTCGGTCATGCCGTAGGCGATGGTGACTTCATGCATGTGCATCAAGGCCTGCACACGCTTCATCACTTCGATGGGGCAGGGGGAACCGGCCATGATGCCGGTGCGCAGGCTGGACAGGTCGAACTCGGCAAACCGTGGGTGGTCGAGCTGCGCAATGAACATCGTCGGCACGCCGTACAGCGCGGTGCAGCGCTCGGCCTGCACCGCTTGCAGCACCGCCAGCGGGTCAAAGGCCTCGGCCGGGTAGACCATGGTGGCGCCATGCGTCAGGCAGCCCAGGTTGCCCATCACCATGCCGAAGCAGTGGTACAGCGGCACGGGGATGCACAACCTGTCAGCGGCTGTCAGGCGGATGGCCTCGCCGACAAAGAAGCCGTTGTTCAGGATGTTGCGGTGGGTGAGCGTGGCGCCCTTGGGGTGGCCGGTGGTGCCCGAGGTGAACTGGATGTTGATGGCGTCGCTCGCCTTCAGCTGTGGCCCCAGCGCCGCCAGTTGCGCCCGGCTGGTGGCGGTGGCCAGTGCGGGCAGGGCGTTGAAGTTCAGCATGCCCGGCGTGCCTGCATCGCCCAGCCGGATCACCCAGCGCAGCTGCGGCAGGGCTGCGGCCTGCAACGCACCTGGCGCGCTGGCGGCCAACTCTGGCACCAGATCATTGACGATGGCGATGTAGTCGCTGGTCTTCAGCGCCGGTGCCAGCACCAGGGCCTTGCAAGCCACCTTGTTCAGCGCGTACTCCAGCTCGCTGCGGCGGTAGGCCGGGTTGACGTTGACCAGCACCAGGCCGGCGCGCGCGGTGGCGAACTGCGTCAACACCCATTCGGCGCAATTGGGCGCCCAGATGCCGACCCGGTCACCCGGCTGCAGGCCCAGGGCCAGCAGGCCGGCGGCCAGCGCGTCGGCGCGCTCGGCCAGTTCGGCCCAAGACCAGCGCACACCCTGGTGCGGCACCACCAGCGCCTCACGCTGGCCGTGCGCGGCCACGGTGGCGTCCAGTGCCTGGCCGATGGTGTGTTCAAGCAGCGGCGGTGTGGCGGCGCCTGTGGCGTGTGACAGGCCGGGGGTGGTGTGGCGCATGGTGTGGCGGTCTCCGGTGGACGCAGGTGCGTTTTGCACCCTGCCGGCACTGTGCCTCAGGCTGGCGCGCTTGCCACCCCGGGCTGACACGGGGCCGCTGCGGCTGGCGTCAGCGCCCGCCGGTGGGCTCAGCGCAGGCTGCCACACCCGCCACCACGGCTGCTGGCGCGCACACGCTGGTGTTCCCCAACGGCCCCAGCCGCAGCTGCAATTGCTGCCCTTCGGCCGACGCAAACCGCGCCATGCCCTCACCCAGCAGGCTGCCGCCGGTGCGGCTGGTCAATGCCATCGGCGTGGCGTGCCGCAGTTGCACGCCAGGGGGGTCAGTGCCGCGCACCACCTTGACCAGGCCGTTGCCGGGGGCCGCGGCGGCCTGCTGGCAATCGGCCAGCACCACCGTGCCGATGGCATAACACCAGCGGCTTCCAGGCGAGAAGCTCAGGTGCACCGGCTGGCCTCGGCGCCCGGCCTCCTGGCGCGCCAGCGCGATGTCGGCGCGCAGGTTCTGCACGGCGGCCTGCAGCCGCTGGCGTGCCACCAGCGAGGCAAATGTCGGCACCGACATGGCGGTGAGGAT
>JANNMP010000411.1:0-1836 GCA_031398015.1 Burkholderiaceae bacterium | reverse complement strand
GATCAACATCGGCCACACGCTGCAGATGAAGATGACGAAGATGCCGCTGATGGCTGAATCCTGGATGGTGTACAGCGCCAACGGCATCCAGGCCAGCGGCGAGATGGGCTTGAGCACCTGGATGAACGGGTCGAGTGCCTTGTGGGCCAGCGGGCTCATGCCGATCACGAAGCCCAGCGGGATGGCCACCAGCATGGCCAGCCCGAAGCCCAGTGCCACCCTGCCCAGGCTGTGCGCCAGCTGCAGGCCCAGGCCCTTGTCGTTGGGCCCGTTGTCGTAGAAGGGCCGCGCCAGGTTGGCCACGGCGGCATCGGCCATCTGGCCCAGCGTGGGAAAGCCGCTCTTGGCGGCAGCGGGCGCCGCGCCTGCAGTCGGGTCCTTGCCCATCAGCTTGGCGTATTCGATCTGCTCGGGTGTCAACGCCACCACCGGGCCAGTGGTGGCCACAGCCGCCGGCCGCAGCGTGGCCAGGTGCCACACGCCCAGCAGCAGGCCCAGGATCAGCAGTGACAGCAGGCCCGCCTTCAGGCCCTCGTTGCGCGCCACCGCCATCACGCCGCCTTCTGGATGGCAAAGCTCTTGAGATACGCATCCGGCTGGGCCGGGTCGAACTCCTTGCCCATGACCTTGAACTTCTTGTAGGCGCCGTCGGGCACCGCCATGCCCAGGGCCTTCATCTGCTTCTTGGCCTCGGTCAGCAGGAACACTTTCTCGGCCACCTGCCTGTAGTTGACGTCGGCCTTCAAGTAGCCCCAGCGCTTCATCTGGGTGAGCATCCACACGGCCATGCTCTGCCAGGGCACGGGGTCGAAATCAGCGCGCTCGGGCACGTTGCGCACATTGCCCAGGCCGTCGGCGAACTTGCCGGTCAGCACCTGCTGCAGCACGGCCTCGGGCTGGTTGAGGTATTGCGCCGGGGCGATGACCTTGGCGATCAGCTCGCGGTTCTTGGCCTCGCGCGCCATGGCTGCGGCAGTGAGCACGCTGCGGAACAGCGCGGCAAAGGTGTTGGGGTGCTGCTCGATGAAGGCGCTGGGCACGCCGAAGGCGCAGCAGGGGTGGCCGTCCCAGATCTCGCGCGAGAGGATGTGGATGAAGCCCGCCTCCTCGAACACCGCACGCTGGTTGAAAGGGTCGGGGCCCAGAAAGCCGTCGATGTTGCCGGCACGCAGGTTGGCCACCATCTCGGCCGGCGGTGTCACCCGCAACTGCACGTCGGTATCGGGGTTGATGCCGTGCTCGGCCAGGTAGTAGCGCAGCAGAAAGTTGTGGATGCTGTAGTCAAAGGGAATCGCGAACTTGAAGCCCTTCCAGTTCTTGGGCTCGCGGTTGGTCTTGTGCTTGTTGGCCAGCACGATGGCCTGGCCGTTGATGTTCTGGATGGTGGCCACGTTCATCGGCATGGCCGCGCTGCCCAGGCCCAGGCTGATGGCCACCGGCATCGGGCTCAAGAAATGCGTGGCGTCGTATTCCCGGTTCATGATCTTGTCGCGGATCAGCGCCCAGCCCGCCGTCTTCTGCAGCGACACAGTCAAGCCCTGCTGGCGGTAGAAGCCCAGCGGGTCGGCCATGATCAGAGGGCTGGCGCAGGTGATGGGGATGAAGCCGATCTTCAGGTCCTTCTTCTCCAGCGGCTTCTTCTCCTGCGCCATGGCTTGCAGCGAAGCGATGGGCAACACGCTGCCGATGGCGGCCATCGCCGTGCGGCGGCCCACGGCCTTGATGAAGGCGCGGCGCACCGGCTCGTGCGGGAACAGCGCCTTGATGAGCGAGGCTTCCATGAACTGGCGGCCGAGACTTTCCGACTGAGCTTGTTCGCCAGCGGGTTCGGCGCCG
>JANNMP010000389.1:0-7025 GCA_031398015.1 Burkholderiaceae bacterium | reverse complement strand
ACGGCCTCGGCCTTGCTGCTCGGCTGATCGCGTGCAGCGGCCGGCCGCCAACGATTCCCCGTCGCCTCGGTGGGCAGAGCGCCACATTCCGAATCGCGGGAAGTTCTGTTTCTTGTGAGCCCGTGCAGGCCGGCCGAAACCGGCCGCGCGTGTCAGCGGCGCCGCAGCAGATGCACGAAGTCGTCGCCGCTGTTGCTCTGCTCGATCAGCTCATTGCCGGTCTGGCGCGCAAATGCTTGAAAGTCACGCACCGAGCCCGGGTCGGTGGACACCACCTTCAGCACATCGCCGCTCTGCAGCGTGGCCAGCGCCTTCTTGGCTTTGAGGATGGGCAGCGGGCAGTTCAGGCCGCGGGTGTCGATTTCTTGGGTCGGGTGCATGGTGCAGCAGGGGTTGGGTTGACAAGCTCAGCCGCGGCGCGGCAAGTCCATGAAGCGCGGTTCGATGCCACGCCGGCGCAGCCACTCGGCCAGCGCATAACCGGTGCCGGCTGGCCAGCACACCAGGTCTTGCGGCGCAAACAGCTTGTACTCGGCCAACTCGGGCGACAGCCGCACCGTGCCACGCGCCAGCGCGTGGTAGGCAATGATCACCTGGTTCATGCGCTGGAAGTCGTACACGCCCACCAAGTCGAGCTTCAGCACCTCCAGCGCGGTTTCTTCGGCCACCTCGCGGGCGATGCCTTCTTCTGGCGTTTCACCAGCCTCCATGAAGCCGGTGATCAGCGCAAACATGCGCCCGCTCCAGGCGGCATTGCGCGCCAGCAGCACCTGGCCGCCCTGGTCGGCACATTCGATGATCGCCGCCAGCACCGGCGTGGGGTTGTTCCAGTGGGTCCAGCCGCAACCCGGGCAGCGCAGGCGGGTCTTGATGCCGCCGTCTTCCAGTTGCTCAATGGGCTCCAGGCCGGCGCTGCATTGCGGGCAGAAGCGGAAACCTTGGGCCATGGTGGACAGTGCCGGGTTCAGGCGGGAAACACGCCGGTGGACAGATAGCGCTCACCGCGGTCGCAGACGATGAACAGGATCGTGGCCTCTTGCACCTGCTGCGCCAGCTGCAACGCCACCCAGGCGGCACCGGCGGCCGAAATGCCGACAAACAAGCCCTCTTGCCGGGCCAGCCGGCGCGCCATGTCCTCGGCGTCGGCCTGGCTGACCAGCACCAGTTCATCGACATGCCGCGGGTCGTAGATCTTCGGCATGTAGGCCTCGGGCCATTTGCGGATGCCAGGGATGCGTGAGCCCTCGGCCGGCTGCGCGCCGATGATGCGCACCGCCGGGTTCTGTGCCTTCAGGTAGCGGCTGACGCCGGTGATGGTGCCGGTGGTGCCCATGGCACTGACGAAATGGGTGATGTGGCCGTTGGTCTGCTGCCAGATCTCGGGCCCGGTGGTCTCGAAATGCACGCGCGGGTTGTCGGCATTGGCAAACTGGTCCAGCACCCGGCCCTTGCCGTCTTTTTGCATCTGCTCGGCCAGGTCTCGGGCGTATTCCATGCCGCCGGAGCGGGGTGTCAGGATCAGCTCGGCGCCGAAGGCCTTCATGGTCTGGGCGCGCTCGATCGACAGGTCCTCGGGCATGATCAGCACCATGTGGTAACCCCGGATCGCAGCGGCCATGGCCAGCGCAATGCCGGTGTTGCCCGAGGTGGCCTCGATCAGGGTGTCGCCGGGGCTGATGTCGCCACGCTCCTCGGCACGGCGGATCATGCTCATCGCCGGCCGGTCTTTCACCGAGCCGGCCGGGTTGTTGCCCTCGAGCTTGCCCAGCACCACATTGCCGCGCCCGTCACTGGCCGCACCTGGCAGGCGCTGCAGGCGCACCACCGGCGTCTGGCCGATCACGTCCTCGATGCTGGGGTAGCTGTTGCGCGACAAGGGTCACCTCCTGCGGCGATTGTGTCAGCCGCATCCACCAGCCGCCGTGCACCCGCGTGACATAATGAAAAGCCGCACCGCGCACACCGGTTGCGGCCCCAAGCCCGCGTGACGAAATCGGTAGACGTAGCGGACTCAAAATCCGCCGCCGCAAGGCGTGCCAGTTCGAGTCTGGCCGCGGGCACCACCCCAATCCCCCACTGCTGCCACCGGTTGCCCATGCCGCCACTGCCCCCGGTCACCAAGGCGCTGATGCTTGTCTGCACAGCAGTGTTCCTCGTGCAGATGCTGCTGCCAATGTTGCCGGTGGACACGCTGTTTGCGCTGTGGCCACTGGGCAGCGGCCGCTTCTGGCCCTGGCAGTTGCTGAGCTACGGTTTTCTGCATGGCGACACCATGCATCTGTTCTTCAACATGCTGGGCCTGTGGATGTTCGGCAGTGAGCTGGAGCGGCTGTGGGGCACGCGGCGCTATTTGCAGATGCTGGCCGCCAGCGTCGTGGCCGCCGCGCTGGTGCAGCTGGTGTTCAACCTGGTGGTGGGCTCGGGTGCGCCCACGGTGGGTGCGTCCGGCGCCTTGTTCGGGCTGCTGCTGTCATTCGGCATGCTGTTCCCCAACCGGGTGATCGTGCCGCTGTTCCCGCCCATCCCGATGAAGGCACGCACCTTCGTGGCGGTGTTCGGCGGCCTCGAGCTGCTGTTCGGCCTCAGTGGGCGCAGCGGCGTGGCCCACTTTGCCCACTTGGGCGGAATGCTGGGCGCCTGGCTGCTGCTGAGCTGGTGGCGCGGCAAGCTGCCGTTTGGCAGCCCGCAGCGGCGCCGCTGACGTTCCTTCCCCAAAATGCGTTGTCGCAGCTTCTCCCCGCACTGGCAGTGGCGGGCGGAACGGTTCATGCTTGCGGATGACTCACCGTTTTGGGAGCGCTGCGATGAAACCCCGCCTGCCCCAGGTCCCCGCAGTCGTGTGGACGGCCTTGCTGGCCTTGCTGGCGGCGCTGGCGCTGCTGTGGTCATCGCCCGGCCTGGCGGCCGATGTTGCCAACCTGAGCGAGCAGGCCCGTGCCCTGCAACGCGCCCAGCGGGCAGTGCTCGGTGTGCAGGCCACGGCGGTGGAGGAAGCGCGCTCGGCCAGAACCCTGGGCCGCGCGCGCAGCGGTTCCGGCGTGCTGATCAGTGCCGACGGCCTGGTGCTGACCATCGGCTACCTGGTGCTGGAGGCCGAGAAAGTGGAGTTGCTGCGTGACGATGGCCGCCCGGTGCCGGCGCGGGTGCTGGGCTATGACGTGGCCACCGGCTTCGGTTTGCTGCAGGCGCTGGCGCCGCTGGGGCTGGAGCCCGTGCCGCTGGGCCGCGCCGACCGCTTGGGCACGCAAGAGCCGCTGATGGTGGCCAGCGGCGGTGACGACGGCGCGGTCAGCGTGGCGCAGCTGGTGTCGCGCCGGCCGTTTTCGGGCTACTGGGAATACCACATCGACGGCGCCCTGTTCACCGCCCCGCCCAGGCGTGACCACAGCGGCGCCGGCTTGTTCAACGCCGCCGGTGAGCTGGTGGGCATCGGCTCTCTGGTGGTGGCCGACGCCACCGGCCCCGCCAGCGACGGCGCCGAGCGGCCACGCCGCAGCGGCAACATGTTTGTGCCCATCGACCTGCTGACACCGATCCTGGCCGACCTGCGCGGCGCCGGCCACAGCGCCGCCAGCCGGCGCGCCTGGTTGGGGCTGAACTGCACCGAGCAGGACGGCCGCATCCGCGTGGTGCGGGTCAGCGACGACAGCCCGGCCGACGTGGCAGGGCTGGAGGCGGGTGACCAGATCCTGCGCATCGACGGCACCGAGGTGCAGACGCTGGCACTGCTGTGGCAGACGCTGTGGGCCGGCGGCGCGCCCGAGCGTGAGGTGACGCTGCTGATCGAGCGCGAGCAGAAACAGCAGACGCTGAAGGTCTACAGCGTTGACCGCATGAAGACGCTGAGGCGCTCGCAGGGCATTTGACCGGGCCCGCCATTCGCATTCAGGCGAGCAGGCCATCGGCCACGGTCGGGTGGCGCAGGCTGACTTTCAGTTCCATCTTCAGCCGCCGGTTGTGCAGCCGGCGTGATTCGGCCATGAAGCTCAGCTGCATCGGCGACAACTGCAACGCTGCGTCAGCCCGGCTGATGCGCGGTGGGCGCGGCAGGCCGCACAGGTCGGCAGCCAGGTCGAAGTAGTCAGCCATGCGCAGGTCGGTGTCGTCGCAGACGTTGACCACCCGCTGGCGTTGGCCCCGGTACAGCGCCGCCACGCAGGCGCGCGCCAGGTCGTCGGCATGGATGTGGTTGGTGAACACATCGTCCTCACGCCGCAGCACCGGCGTGCCACGCAGCAGGCGCTCTCGCGGGTGGCCGCCGGGCCGGTCGCTGGCGTAGATGCCGGGGATGCGCAGCAGCGTCACCGCCACGCCGTTGCGTTGGCCAAAGGCACGCAGCCTGGCCTCGGCATCGACCCGGCGCCGGGCGCGGTCGGTGGCGGGCGCCACCGGGCGGGTTTCGTCAAAGGCGGCGCCGTCGGCATTGCCGTACACACCGGTGGTGCTGGCGTAGACCAGGCGCTTGACCCGCCCACCCAGCGCCAGCGCCTGCAGCAGGTGGGCCGTGCGTTGGTCATGGCGGCCCTGCGCTGCGGGCGGCGCCAGGTGCAGCACCGCATCGGCCAGCGCGCCGACACGCCGCAAGCTGCTGGCATCGTCCAGGTTGCCGAGCAAGGGCACTGCGCCAGCAGCACGCAGCTCAGCCAGGCGCTGCGGCGACGATGTCAGCGCCAGCAGCCGCCAGCGGCCACGCAGCAGGCGCAAGACCCGCAGGCCGATGTCGCCGCAGCCCACCACCAGCAGGCTGGGGCGGCGGGTCATCAGGGTCTGCGGCATGGCTGGACGGGGGGCTGCGGGCACAATGGCAGCCGAGTCTATGTGCCAGCTGCCGGACCGGCCGCCACACCGCAAAGGCCGCCACCGGTGCGGCCGCACCCCAACCGGCATGACCCTGCGCATCACCCTCCAGCCCTCGGGCCGCGCCTTCGAGGTGCAACGCGACGAAACCATCCTGGGCGCGGCCATCCGCCAGGGCGTGGGCCTGCCCTACGGTTGCAAGGACGGCGCCTGCGGCTCATGCAAGAGCCGCCTGCTGGCTGGCCGGGTGATCCATGGTGTGCACCAGCAGAAGGCGCTGACCCTGGCCGAAGAAGACGCCGGACTGGTGCTGACCTGTTGCGCCACACCGCTGACCGATTGCGATCTGGAAGCGCGCAGCGTGCCTGGCGCTGGCGAATTCCCGGTGCTCAGGATGCCCACCCGGGTGCTGGCCATCGACCGGCCCGCGCCTGACGTGGCGCTGCTGCGCCTGCAGTTGCCGGCCAACCAGCGCTTTCAGTACCACGCCGGCCAGTACATCGAATTCATCCTGCCAGGCGGGGCCCGGCGCAGCTACTCGATGGCCAATGCGCCCACGCGGCTGGGCAACCCGCCGGCCATCGAGCTGCACCTGCGCCACATGCCCGGTGGCCTGTTCACCGACGTGGCGTTCAGGACGCTGAAGGAAAAAGACATCCTGCGCCTGGAAGGGCCGTTCGGCAGCTTCTTGCTGCGGGCCTCGCCCAAGCCGGTCATCCTGCTCGCCTCGGGCACCGGGCTGGCACCGGTGAAGGCACTGGTCGAGCAACTGCAGGACAGCGCCGACCGCAGGCCGGTGCAGCTGTATTGGGGCTGCCGCAGCCGGCGTGACCTGTACCTGCATGACTGGGCACTGCAGCTGGCCCAGAGCTGGCCGCAGCTGCACTACACACCGGTGCTGTCCGAGCCGATGCCGGCCGATGCCTGGCGCGGTCGCACAGGCTTCGTGCACCAGGCGCTGATGGCCGATTGGCCCGACTTGGCACGCCACCAGGTCTATGCCTGCGGCACACCGGCCATGGTGGAGGCAGCCCAGCGTGACCTGGTGGCGGTGTGCGGCTTGCCAGCCGATGCATTCTTCGCCGATGCCTTCACTTCAGAAGCCGACAAACACGGCTGATGCAAGCACCATGACAAGACACCGCCGCCACCTGCTCACCGCCGCCGGCCTGGCCCTGCTGCCCGGCTGGGCTGCAGCCCAGACCAGCGCCCGCCCGATCCGCCTGATCGTGCCCTACCCACCCGGCGGCCCGCTGGACGTGGTGGCGCGGGCGCTGGCCGTTGCCGTCAAGGACAGCCTGGGCCCGGTGCTGGTGGACAACAAGCCCGGCGCCGGTGGCAACCTGGGCGCTGACCTGGCGGCCAAGGCCGCGCCCGACGGCCAGACCATCGTGATGGGTGCGGTGGCCACGCATGCCATCAACCCCTGGCTGTTTGCCAGGCTGCCCTACGACCCGGTGCGTGATTTCACGCCGATCACCCGGGTGGCGCTGGTGCCCAATGTGTTGGTGATGAACGCCGAAACAGCTGATCGCCTGAAGATCGGCAGCCTGCGTGACCTGGTGGCCCATGCGCGCCAGAACCCGGGCCGGTTGAACTACGGATCGGGCGGCAACGGCAGTGCCGGCCACCTGGCCGGCGAACTGTTCAAGACCCAGGCGGGGCTGTTCATCGTGCACATCCCGTATGCCGGCGGCAACCCGGCGCAGCTGGGCCTGCTGTCGGGCCAGGTGGACTTGAACTTCGACAACCTGGCCAGCGCGGCGGCCAACATCAAGTCAGGCCGCCTGCGGGCGCTGGCCGTCACCACCGCCAACCGCGCTGCCGCGATGCCCGAGCTGCCCACGGTGGCCGAGGCCGGGCGCGACCTGGGCTTGGCGCAGTTCGACATCGGCACCTGGTTTGGCCTGTTCGGCCCGGCCGGGCTCAATGCTGATGTGCTGACAAAACTCAACAAGGCGTTTGTCGACGCGCTGGGCACGGCCGATGTCAAAGCCCGCATGGCCCAGCTGATGGCCGAGCCGGCGCCGGGCACGCCCGAGCAGTTCGCTGCCTTCGTCAAGGCCGAGTTGGCCAAGTACGGGCCCGTGGTCAAGGCCTCGGGCGCCAAGGTCGATTGACAGCAGAGCGAGGCCTCCTACGACACGGGTGAGAATTGTCCTACACCCGGCGGCTCAGCCGGCCCGGACATTGGCTCGAGCACAACGTTGAGGAGCCGCAATGTGGTC
>JANNMP010000363.1:0-7306 GCA_031398015.1 Burkholderiaceae bacterium | reverse complement strand
CAACCGTGTCGTCAGCGCCGCGTTTGCCGAAACCCAGGCCTACCGCATCGACCACTACCTGGGCAAGCCGGCGGTGCAGAACCTGATGGCGCTGCGCTTCGGCAACGCGCTTTTCGAGCCGCTGTGGCGGCGTGAAAGCATTGCCAACATCCAGATCACGCTGGCCGAGGGCCTGGGCGTGGGCACACGCGGCGACTACTACAACACCACCGGCGCGCTGCGCGACATGGTGCAGAACCATGCGCTGCAATTGCTGACCATGATCGCGATGGAGCCGCCGTCGACCAATGACGCCGACGCCATCCGCGACGAGAAGCTCAAGGTGCTGCGCTCGCTCAAACCCTTCACGCCCGAGAGCGTGGCGCGTGACGTGGTGCGTGGCCAGTACAAGGCCGGCACGGTGGACGGCCAGGCGGTGGTGGGCTACCTGGACGAAGTGAAAGTGCCCGCCGGCAGCCACTGCGAAACCTTTGTCGCGCTGCGCACCGAGGTGCAGAACTGGCGCTGGGCCGGCGTGCCGTTCTACTTGCGCACCGGCAAGCGGCTGGCGGCGCGCCATGCACAGATCGTGGTGAATTTCCGCGAGGTGCCGCACCCTATTTTTCCGGGCTCGGCACGGGCCAACAAGCTGGTGATCAAGCTGCAGCCCGAAGACGGGCTGGAGCTGCATTTGCTGGCGGCCAAGGGCGGTGTGGGCGGCGCGCAGGGCGAGATGCTGGCGCCTGTCAGCCTCGACCTGGATTTCGACAAGGCCTTTGCCACCGAGCGGGTGGGCGCCTATGAGCGTTTGCTGATGGACGCCATCGCCGGCCGGCTGAACCTGTTTGTGCGCAGTGACGAACAAGAGCAGGCCTGGCGCTGGGTCGAGCCGATCCTGCAGGCCTGGAGCACTGACCCGAACGGGCCGCGGCCGTATGCCGCAGGCACCTGGGGCCCAGCGGCATCAAGCGCGATGGTGGCGCGTGACGGCTGCACCTGGGACGAAGAGCAATGACCAAGCGCCATGCTTGAGCGCATCCGCGCGTCGATCCCTGCCCTGCCCCCGGCCGAGCAGCGTGTGGCCAAGCTGCTGCTGACCGACCCCCGCAGTTTTGCCAGCCTGCCGATCAGTGAGCTGGCCAGCCGTTCGCATGTCAGCAAGCCCACCGTGGTGCGCTTTTGCCGCAGCGTGGGCTATGACGGCCTGGCCGATTTCAAGCTCAAACTCGCCGGCACGGTCAATGAAGGCGTGCCGTTTGTGCACCGCGCTGTCGATGAAGACGACAAGCCCGGTGACCTGATCGTCAAGGTGATCGACAACGCCGTGGCGGCGATGCTGAAGTACCGCAACAACGCCACCGGCCATGCCTTTGAGCAGGCATTGACCGCACTCACCGCCGCCGGCCAGGCCGGCAAGCGCATCGAGTTCTACGGCGTGGGCAACTCGGGCATCGTGGCGCAGGATGCGCAGCACAAGTTCTTCCGCCTGGGCGTGCACGCCACGGCAGTGAGTGACGGCCATGTGCAGGTGATGGCTGCCACCATGCTGGGCCCGGGGGACTGCGCGGTGGTGATCAGCAACTCAGGCCGCAGCCGCGTTTTGATCGACGCCGCCGACATCGCCCGCCGCAAGGGCGCCACCGTGATCGTGATCTCGGCCAGCGGCTCACCGCTGGCGCAGATGGCGCAAGGCAACGGCCATGTGCTGCTGGCGGCCGACCACCCGGAAGACTATGACCGCTACAGCCCGATGGTGTCGCGCCTGCTGCACCTGACGATCATCGACATCCTGACCACCGGCGTGGCGCTGCGCCTGGGGCCCGAGCTGCGGCCGCTGATGCAGGAGATCAAGCGCAACCTGCGCGCCAAGCGTTACAGCGCGCCGGCTTGAGTGGGGGCTTGAGTGCCGGCTTGAATGCCGGGTTGAGTGCCGGGTTGAGTGCCGGGCTGAGTGCCGGCGTCAAGCCCCAGCAGTTCGGCCACGCCGTACAGCTGCGCCAGCTGCGCCAGCTTGGCGGGTGCGCCCACCAGCTGCAACGGCTGGCCGCGTGCAAGTGCCAGGCGCCGGCAATCCAGCAGCACCGCCAGTGCGGCGGTGTCCAGCTCGGCCAGCGCACTGGCGTCGATCACCGCCGCATCGGCCGCTGCCAGCTGCGGCTGCAAGGCCGCCAAGGCCGCGCTGGCGTCGGCCATGGTGATGCGCGCCGGCAGGGCAATGGCGGCCATGGCGCTGGTGCTCAGTTCTTGGCCGAGGCCAGTGACTTGTTCTTCTCCGCCAGGCGGGTGATCAACGCGTCGATGCCACCGGCGCTCAAGTCTTTGGCGAACTGGCCCTTGTAGGCATCGACCAGCCAGAAGCCGCCGACGTTGACGTCGTAGATCTTCCAGCCCTCGCCGGCCTTCTCCAGCCGGTAGTCGAGCTGGATCGGGTCGCCCTTGCCACGCACCTCGCTGCGCACCACCAGCTCGGTCTGGTCGGGTGCAGCGCGCAGCGGCTTCACCACCACGGCCTGGTCCTTGACTTGGGTCAGCGCACCCGAATAGGTGTTGACCATCAGCGTCTGGAACTCGGTGAGCATGCGCTTTTGCTGGTCGGCCGTGGCGCCGCGCCAGGCCGGCCCGACCGAGCTGGCCGTCATGCGCTGGAAGTTGACATGCGGCATCACCTTGGCATCGACCAGCGCGCGGATGCGGCCCACGTCACCGTCCTGGATGGCCTTGTCGGCCTTGACCGCGTCGATCACATCGGCCGACACCTGCTTGACAAAAGCATCGGCGGCCAAGGCTTCGGCGCGCAGCCAAGGGCTGGCCAGCAGCAAGCAGGCGCTGGCCAGCGCGGCCATCCAGAAACGTCGTTGGTTCATCAGATTTCCTTTCCAGGGTTGCCCGGGGTGCCGGGCCAGGCTTTAACGCTGCAGCATGGCCGGCGGTTGGCCGGTGGCATCAAGCGTGTGGTCATGGGCTCAGTTGCTTCTTGTAGGGCGGCTGTGCAGCGGCGTTGTCCTCGGGTGGCTCGCCGTCGTAGATCTGGCTGCGCCGGCGCGACAGGAAGGCGTCACGCAGCAGCACGTATTTGTCCAGCGCGATCTCGTCGTACACCCGGCCGGCTGTCAGCAGGCTGGCGCGTTAGTTCAGCAGTTGCAGCACGGTGGCGGCGTTGCGGTCACGCGGCGTGTGCCACACCCGGCTGCTGGGTGAATCGTTCACTTCGAACAAGCGCGCAGCGGTGTCCCGCACCGTGGACGGCCCCAGCAAGGGCAGCACCAGGTAGGGCCCGCTCTGGATGCCCCAGTAACCGAAGGTCTGGCCCAGGTCTTCGCTGGTGAAGCGCTCCAGCCCGGCTTCTTCAGCCACGTCGAACAGCCCGCCGATGCCCAGCACGCTGTTGACCGCCGTGCGCAGGCCCATGTTCAGCGCCGCCTCAGGCTTGATCTGCAGCGCCAGGTTGATGCTGGTCCAGGCATCGCCGATGTTGCCGAAGACGTTGCTGATGCCGGTTCGCACCAGCACCGGCACCAGGTTCTGGTAGATCTGGGCGGCGGGCTTGATGGCCACCGCGTCCACCACCTCGTTGAAGGCGAAGGTCTGCCGGTTCATCCGCTCCCAGGGGTCACCGCGCGCGGTGTCGCCGGGCGGCGTGGTGGCGCAACCGGCCAACAGCGCCATGGCGGCCAGCAATGCAGCGCGCGTGATCATGGCTTGCCTCCAACCGCCGCGCCGGCACCGCTGCCAGCCTCCTCGGCCTTGTTGAACAGGAACTGGCCGATCAAGTTCTCCAGCACCACCGCCGACTGGGTCTGCTTGATGGTGGCGCCGGCAGCCAGGTTGTCCACTTCGCCGCCGGCCTCCAGGCCCACATACTGGTCACCCAACAGGCCGGCGGTCAGGATCTTGGCCGAGCTGTCTTTCGGAAACTGGTAGCCCCGCTCGATCTCCATCGTCACCACACCCTGGAAAGTCTTGGGGTCGAGGCTGATGCGGGAGATGCGGCCCACCACCACGCCGGCTGCGCGCACTGGCGCGCGTGCCTTCAGACCGCCAATGTTGTCGAAGCGCGCGCTCACGGTGTAGGTGTCGGCCTGGCTGAAGCTGGTCAGGTTGGCGGCTTTCAGCGCCACGAACAGCAGCGCCGCCAGGCCCAGCAGCACAAACAGGCCCACGCCAATTTCAATGCTTCGTCGGTTCATGTTCTGCCCCTGTGTTTTCGCATGTGCTTGCGCTGGTGCTTGCGCTTGTCAATCACGGCGTCGAGAACATCAGCGCGGTGAGGATGAAGTCCATCGCCAGCACCGACAGCGACGAGATCACCACCGTGCGGGTGGTGGCGTAGGCCACACCCACGGGCGTGGCCTGGGTTTCATATCCCTGGTACAGCGCCACGAAGGTGCAGATGATGCCGAACACCGCGCTCTTGACCACGCCGTTGCCCACGTCACGCCAGATGTCCACCTTGTTCTGCTGGATCGACCAGAAGTTGCCCGAATCGATGCCGATCAGCCCCACGGCCACCACCCATGCGCCCAGGATGCCGATGGCCGAAAACAGGATCGCCAGCAGGGGCATGCTGATGGCACCGGCAATGAAGCGCGGCGCCAGCACGCGGGCGCGCGGGTCGATGGCCATCAGCTCCATCGCCGCCAATTGCTCACCGGCTTTCATCAGGCCGATCTCGGCCGTGAGCGAGGTGCCGGCGCGGCCGGCAAACAGCAGCGCGGTGACCACCGGGCCCAGCTCACGCACCAGGCTCAGGTTGACCACCAGGCCCAGCGATTCAGCCGCGCCGTAGGTGACCAGCGCGTAGTACATCTGCAGCGCCAGCACAAAGCCCACCGACAGGCCCGAGGCCAGGATGATCACCAGCGAGCGGTTGCCGATGGCAACCACCTGCGTCAGCACCAGGCCGAAGCGGCGCAGCGCGGCGGGCAGCACGCCCACCAGGCCGACGAAAAAGATCGTGGCATGGCCCAGGCCGCGCAGCGACGCCAGCGTGCTGGCGCCCACGCCTTGAACAAAATTGACAACCACACTCATGCGGCGCCACCCGGCCCGAAATCCTCGGCCATGCTGCGCGCGGGGTAGTGGAACTTGACCGGCCCGTCGGGCTCACCACGCACAAACTGGCGCACCTCGGGGTCGGTGCTGGCCATCAGCTCGGCCGGTGTGCCCTGGGCCACGATGCGCCCGCCAGTGGCCATCAGCACCACCCAGTCTGAAATGGCCATGCACTGGGGCACGTCGTGGCTGATCACCAGCGATGTTGACCCGGTCACGTCATTGAGGGTGCGGATCAGCTTGGCGGCCACGCCCATGCTGATCAGATCCAGCCCGGCAAACGGCTCGTCGTACATGATCAGCTCAGGGTCGAGCGCGATCGCGCGCGCCAGCGCAATGCGCCGTGCCATGCCACCCGAGACTTCGGCGATCTTGAGTTGCGCCGCACCGCGCAGGCCCACGGCATTGAGCTTCATCAGCACGATGTCCTGGACCAGCGGCTCGGGCAGATCGGTCATCTCGCGCAGCGGAAAGGCCACGTTGTCGAACACCGTCAGGTCGGTGAACAGCGCGCCGAACTGGAACAACATGCCCAGGCGGCGGCGCAGCCGGAACAGCTGGGCGCGGTCACGGGTGTTGATCACTTCGCCGTCAAACACCACGCGGCCGCTGTTGGCCGGATGCACACCACCGATCAGGCGCAGCAGTGTGGTCTTGCCGCAGCCCGAGCCGCCGATCACAGCCGTGACCTGGCCCCGCGCAAAGCGCAGGTTCACATCATTCAGGATGGTGCGACTGCTGTCGTAGCCAAACGTGACGTGGTCGATCGCTATCAGTGCAGCAGGTCTCAAGGCAGGGTGGTTGCACGCTCACCGGGCGGGTTGGCTTGGGCCACCGCCCGGCCACTGCGGGCGGGATGAAAAACGACAGAAATTGTCGCACGCAGAGCCAAGCCCTCAGGGTTGGCCCTGATTCGGCGCTGCAAAGATGTGTTGCCCGCACACCGCCGGCCGCCCACCGCCGTCAGCGCGGCAGGCTGCTGCTGCCCATCAGAAACGCATCGACTTCACGCGCCGCCTGGCGGCCTTCGCGGATGGCCCACACCACCAGGCTCTGGCCGCGGCGCATGTCGCCGGCGGCAAATACCTTGGCCACATTGGTGCGGTAGCCACCTTCGTCGGTGTGGGCCTTGGCATTGCCGCGGCCGTCCTTGGCCACGCCGAAGGCGTCGAGCACCGTGGCCACCGGGTTGGTGAAGCCCATCGCCAGCAGCACCAGGTCGGCCTTGTAGGACTTTTCGGTGCCGGCGATCTCGACGAACTTGCCGTCTTTCAGTTCGATGTGCACCGTCTTCAGGCCGGTGACCTTGCCTTTGTCCTTGCCGGTACCGCCCGTGAACTCCTTGGTGGCGATGGCGAATTCACGCGCGCAGCCTTCTTCATGGCTGCTGCTGGTGCGCAGCTTGGTGGGCCAGTAGGGCCAGACCAGGGGCTTGTTCTCCTGCTCGGGCGGCATCGGCATCACTTCGAACTGGGTGACGCTGGCCGCGCCATGGCGGTTGCTGGTGCCCACGCAGTCACTGCCGGTGTCACCGCCGCCGATCACGATGACATGTTTGCCGTCGGCACGGATCTGGCCGCCCTTGCCCGCCGGAAATTTGTCGCCGGCATTCACCTTGTTCTGCAGCGGCAGGAATTCCATCGCGTAGTGCACGCCGTCCAGATCACGGCCGGGCACCGGAAGGTCGCGGCTTTGCTCGGAACCGCCGGTCAAGACCACAGCGTCGAATTCGGCCAGCAACTGGTCGGCGGCGATCGTCGTCTTGGCATCGTTGGTCACCTTGCTGTCGGCGGGCCAGGCGCCCACCAGCACACCGGTCTTGAACACCACGCCCTCGGCTTGCATCTGGGTGATGCGGCGGTCGATGTGGCTCTTCTCCATCTTGAAGTCAGGGATGCCGTAGCGCAGCAGGCCACCGATGCGGCCGTTCTTCTCGAACACCGTCACCGCATGGCCGGCGCGCGCCAGTTGCTGTGCTGCGGCCAGGCCGGCCGGGCCGCTGCCGACCACCGCCACGGTCTTGCCGGTGCGGGTGGCCGGCACTTGTGGCGTGACCCAGCCTTCGGCCCAGGCGCGGTCGATGATCGCGTGCTCGATGCTCTTGATGCCCACCGCGTCGTCGTTGAAGTTCAGCGTGCAGGCGGCCTCGCAGGGCGCGGGGCAGATGCGGCCGGTGAACTCGGGGAAGTTGTTGGTGCTGTGCAAGACGTCGATCGCGCTTTGCCAGTCGCCGCGGTACACGAGATCGTTGAAGTCGGGAATGATGTTGTTGACC